>CAZTYT010000124.1:0-6701 GCA_964618245.1 uncultured Legionella sp.
TTAACACCAGGAACGGTATAACCTAACATGATTAAAGGCAGTTTGGCAGAGGTACCAACATGAATGGTTTTTTTTTCCTAGTGCAGGCGGTTCTAATTGGTGTTTTCTTTCAGGAACAGGGTGTTTAGGTAGTGCTTCGAAATACTTTTGAGCCAAAGCATAAACCTCATTGGGTTGAACATCGCCGACCACCACTAAGGTGGCATTATTAGGGGCATAGTACTGCTCATACCATTGTCTCAAGTCATTTGCTGTCATTTGTTGCAAATCACTCATCCAGCCGATGACGGGATGGTTATATGGTGCGGCTAAATGTGCGGTTGCCAGGAAACGTTCAAAGGCAAGCGCCTGAGGATTGTCATCAGTCCTTAATCGGCGTTCCTCCTGGATTACCTTAATTTCTTTGGCAAATTCATTGGGATCTAACAATAAATTATTCATACGATCCGCTTCTAGCTCAAAACTTGTCGCCAGTTGCGAAGCGGCAGTTTTTTCAAAAAATGCAGTGTAGTCATTGTTAGTAAATGCATTGGATTGACCGCCAATTTCTGCAATTGTCTTGGAAAAGACACCTAAAGGGTATTTGGTGGTTCCTTTAAACATCATATGCTCAATCGCGTGAGATACTCCTGTGATACCACCAGGTTCATCGGCGGAGCCGACATTATACCAAACCATAGAAACCGCAATAGGGGCACGATGATCTTCTTTAACTAATATTTTTAATCCATTATTCAAGGTATACTCTTGAACTTGGCTAAAGGTTTGGCAAGATAATATCAGGAGTAGAGTGAAGAGTGTTTTGCGCACAAATTAACCTCAAAGCAAAAAGATGATAGAATGACATACTTTTTATAGAATGACATATTTTTCAGGATTTGTACATAAATATGATTAAATGGTTTAAACGAAGCCAGGTCGAGTCTGGCGAAAAAAATGCTGATCTACAAGATAATCTTGACTCAGTATCTGATGAGGTACTTATTGAGGCTGAGCAAGAGCTTCCAGCCGGCAAAGAAGGATTTTTTTCCCGTTTTCGGAAAGGCTTAAGCAAAACACGCCATCAACTAGGTGATGGGATTAGTCGGTTATTGCTAGGTAAAAAAGAAATTAATCAGGATTTGTTAGATGAACTTGAAACCTTATTAATTAGTGCCGATCTGGGCATAGATACTGCTCAAAAAATTCTCAAGCAATTAACGGAAAGATTAGAGCGCAAACAATTAGCAGATGGTGAGGCGGTATATCAAGCACTGAAACTGCAATTATTTGATTTGGTTGATCAAAAAGACAATATCTTGAATCTGGAGACCAAGGATCATTCACCGTTTGTTATTTTGATGGTTGGGGTAAATGGGGCTGGTAAAACAACAACTATTGGAAAATTGGCCAAACAATTCCAACATCAAGGCAAAAAAGTTATGTTGGCTGCTGGTGATACATTTCGTGCAGCAGCAGTTGAGCAGCTCCAAGTTTGGGGTGAGCGCAACAATATTCCAGTAATTGCACAACAAACAGGTGCGGATAGTGCTTCGGTTATTTTTGATGCACTACAAGCTGCTAAAGCTCGAAAAATTGATGTGTTAATTGCTGATACAGCAGGCCGCTTGCATACACAAAGCAATTTGATGGAAGAACTGAAAAAAGTAAAACGGGTATTGCAGAAGCTTTGTCCAGAAGCACCTCATGAAACGATGTTGATATTAGATGCCAGTATAGGGCAAAATGCTTTAATGCAAGCACGGCAATTTCATGAAGCGATTGGGTTAACGGGAATCACGATGACCAAATTGGATGGAACTGCCAAAGGGGGGATTTTGTTTGCTATTGCGAATGAGTTGGGAACCCCATTTCGTTACATAGGAATTGGTGAAGGGATTGAGGATTTGCGTCCTTTTGATGCTGAACAATTTGTGGGTGCTTTATTTTCATGATCACATTTGAGCAAGTTAGTAAACGTTATCCAGGCGGTTTTGAGGCGTTAAACAATGTCAACTTCTCTTTGCAAAAAGGCGAGATGGTCTTTCTTACCGGGCATTCCGGGGCAGGAAAAAGTACTCTGCTAAAGTTGATTGCGCTATTGGAGTGGCCTACAGCAGGGCAACTGACTGTGAATGGTTTGCGCTTAAATCATTTGAAACAACGTGATGTTGCTGCCCATCGCAGTCAATTGGGTATTACTTTTCAATCGCCTTATTTGTTAAATGATCGCACAGTGTTTGAAAATGTTGCTTTACCTTTGCAGATTCAGGGTACCCCTTACCCTATGGTTGCTAAAAGAGTGCATGCTGCTTTAGATATGGTGGGGCTATTAAACAAAGAAAAAATGTTGCCTTTACACTTATCAGGTGGAGAGCAACAACGCGTGGGGATAGCTCGAGCGGTAGTGCATAAGCCGGCCTTGTTATTGGCTGACGAGCCTACAGGAAACCTGGATCCCAAGCTTTCAGTAGAGATTATGTCTCTTTTTGAGCAATTCAATCAGGTAGGGGTTAGTGTGCTTATTGCTACCCATGATTTAACCTTAATTGCCCGAATGAAACATCGCATTGTAATGCTAAAGGGAGGGCGGTTACTATGTTAAGGCAATTACCTCCATTTTGGGCTTATCATTATCAAGCGGCTGTTCAAAGTTTAAATTATTTGTGTAACAGACCCGTAGCGACTTTAATGACTTCGATTGTGATTGCAATTGCTTTGGCTTTGCCGGCTTTATTTTGGGTTTTTACTGAAAATGTGGGGAAATTGACCGCTGATTGGCAGCGTAGTGGCCATATTTCACTTTATTTAAAACCTAATTTGTCTGACGCACAGCAACAGCAGATTTTACAAAAAGTAAGTGAAACAGAAGGGGTAGGTACTGCGTCATTAAAATCCTCTGCTGATGGATTGGCAGAATTAACCAAACAGGAAGGAATGCAGGATATTATGCGTTATCTGCCAGAAAATCCCTTGCCGGCTGTTATTAATGTCTTACCTGCCTTGGCAATGAACTCCTCTGCAAAAGTGGACTTGCTGGCAAGGCAATTGCAAACTATTGCTGGAATTGAGCAGACTAAAGTGGATATGGAATGGATTCGCCGTTTGGATGCAATTCTGGGTTTTGCCGCAAAATTTGCACATGCTTTATTAACTTTATTAGCATTGGCGGTTATTTTAATTATTGGCACAACCCTACGTTTGGCGCTGCATAGTCGCCAAGAAGAAATCCAGGTTTTAAAATTAATAGGTGCCAAGGATCAATTCATTCTCCGGCCGTTTTTATATTCTGGTGCTTGGTATGGTGCAATTGGGGCTGTTTTTGCTGTTTTTTTAGTTAATATATTTATACTTAGCTTGGATTTGGCTGTAAACCAGCTTGCCTCTGTTTACCAAATGCACTATTCGCTGTCGTTATTGTCAATGAGCCAAATCTTGCTACTTATTTTATTTGCTATTATACTGGGATGGATGGGAGCGCGATTATCAGTGAATCGCCAGTTAGCCTCCATAGAACCGCAATTGTAGTTTTTTAAGTCTTATCGCTAGAGGAAGTAGTCATGAGCCAAGAGTTGCAACTTGCAGCAATGAATTTACCGGTTGGTAGTCTTGATGCTTACATTCATAGAGTGAATCAAATTCCTATGTTAACGCAAGAGGAAGAGATAGCCTATGCCGAGCGTTTTCATACAGAAGGCGATCTTGAAGCCGCCAGACAATTAGTTCTCGCCCATTTACGCTATGTTGTGCGAGTAGCGCGCGGTTACTTAGGATACGGTTTGCCACTTAATGATTTAATTCAAGAAGGCAACATTGGATTAATGAAAGCAGTTAAACGATTTGATCCTAAAGTAGGCGTACGTCTTGTTTCTTTTGCCATTCATTGGATTAAGGCTGAAATACACGAATTTGTTCTCCGTAATTGGCGTATTGTCAAAATTGCTACAACCAAGGCACAGCGTAAGCTATTTTTTAATCTGCGCCAAATGAAAAACCGTTTGGGTTGGATGAATAATGAAGAAGTTAACGGAATAGCTGATGAGTTAGGCGTAAGTGCGGAAGAAGTTTTAAGGATGGAAGAGCGTTTGAATGCGATGGATCCTTCTTATGATGCTCCAGAATCTGATGATGACGATTTTCATACGGCTCCTGAGCGTTATTTATTTAATAGCCATGATGATCCGGCTTATGTTTTAGAAAACCAAGATGCAGGTGATCAAGGTCGTGAAAAATTGTTTTTAGCTTTAGAACAGCTTGATGAACGCAGCCAGGATATTTTGCAACAACGTTGGTTAGCTGATAATAAATTAACTTTACATGAACTTGCTGAAAAATATGGGGTGTCTGCTGAACGAGTACGGCAACTTGAAAAAAATGCAATGAAAAAACTACGTCAATTTATTGAAGCTTGATCTAATAGTAGCCTTGATTACACTTTGTTCTATCAAGGCTACTTATTCCAAGAATTCACTCACTAATTGTTCCACACGCTTATCTAATAACACACTGATATGATTTGCTTCGGGCAAAATGCGTAGGTTAGCGTTTTGATAAATACTACAAAACCGGATTGATTCACTAATATCTACGGTTTCATCCAACTCACCATGAATACACATAAATGGGATTTTAGGTGTCTGGGTTGTTAAATGACATAAGCGGATATGACTTAAAGTAACTTTTGCCTGTTCTTCAATTAAATGCTTTAAGTGTAAATAACCCTGGCCACTGAGTTTTAATTTTTTTGCAACGCGGTTTACAGGACCACGCATTTGAGTAGGCGAAGCAATTAAGACCGCACGTTCTGGCTTTTTTTCTAATTGCCAAGCAGGTAATTGTCCAGCCAGATTCAACGTATTTAATATCATGGACCCTCCAAAAGAGTGACCTATTGCTCCATAAAAAGGCCCATGCTGGTTTAAAGTCTCGCGGATAATGTTTACCGCATCCATCCAGGGTAATTGTATCCCCTTAGCCTCTCCATGTGCTGGAAAATCCAAGGCATAAACTTCGTATCCTTGTTTGTGAAGCGCATTAATTAAGCGGATCATATAGGCTGCTCTAGACATCCAGCCATGTGCAATAAGGATTTTTTTATTTTTGGGATTTTTTATCGGTATAAAGCGATGGATAACATAATGGCGAGGGTACTCATGATGAATAATTTCGCTTCGTTTACCTTCCATATGTTCGCAAGCCAATTTGGCAAAATCCCTGTATTCCTTTTCAATCGGCAAGTGTAAAGGAGTAATAAATACTTGATAACAGAATTGCGCATGTAGTATGTCGCGGACGTGCATCAATGATGAGGTTATCATGATAGTCTTCCGTATCCCTGGATTTTATTACTAAGTTTAGACCAATTTTTGCAAAATAGATGGCTTGGGATTTAAGGAAAAACATAAGCAAGATAGGTAAAGATCAGAATAGGGTATGAGAGTTTAAGGGGTTAAAATGCTGGACATTTGAACTGATTATCCTAGACTATGGATACGTTTATTTTAGGGACTTAATATGCATACTGAGGATCATATTTATCATCAAGGTTCAGATGAATTACATGGGTATTTAGCCTATTCAAAGGCAGGGAATACTCTAAAACCTGCAGTTATTGTTGCTCATGATTGGTCGGGACGCAATGAATTTGCTTGTCAAAAAGCAAATCAATTGGCAGAAATGGGTTATCTAGGCTTTGCTCTGGATATGTTTGGAAAAGCAAAAATAGGTAGTACTACAGAAGAGAAATCGGCACTAATCCATCCTTTTATTTCTAACCAAAGCTTATTACGTCAGCGCGTGCAAGCTGCCTTAGAGACAGTGCTTACTATTCCCCAGGTTGATAAAGAGCGAATTGCAATTATTGGTTTTTGCTTTGGTGGTATGTGCGCATTAGAACTGGCTCGTTCTGGAGCCCATATTAAAGGGGCTGTGAGTTTCCATGGGTTATTAAATAATTTAGGCACATTGCCCTCCAGGACCATCCACGCAAAGATTCTTGCTTTACATGGCTATGATGATCCAATGGCTAATCCTGATCAAGTCCAAGTGTTTTGTCAGGAAATGACTGATGCAAAGGCGGATTGGCAAGTTCACATGTATGGTTTGGTACAGCATGCGTTTACAAATCCCAATGCACACGACACTGATCTGGGATTGATGTATAACGCTAACGCCGCAAAGCGTTCTTGGCAGGCAATGACTAATTTTCTGCAAGAAATTTTTGCATAAATAGCGCCTTAATGAGGGTAATCAAAGTTAGTTGAAGGCCTTGATGAGGCAACGCTACATCAAGGCTGCAAAGAAGTAGCCACTTGGATAAAAAAGTAGTCGCATGTGCTTTGATAAAGAATTATAATCCCGCAAAAAATAGCCCTGCAGCAGAGTTTTTTATAAGCCTTTTACTATTGATGTTAAATATAATATATTTAGATGAGATTTTTACTTGCTTATTTTTTTAAGAAAAGCAATATAATCACAGAAAAATAGGATAAGGTGATGCACTTAGCAGGAGCTAACCAATTTGAGCTTTTCACTCGGTAACAATATTATGCAGTTGCATCATTTTTTTGAGCGATCAGTTGATCGCTATTCAGACCATATTGCTTTAATTTGCGAGAATGCCTTCATTTCTTATCAAGAATTAGAGCATCGAGCGAATCAGTTTGCTCATTATCTTTATGAAAATAATATTACCAAAGGTAGTATTGTTGGTATCCTTTTGG
>CAZTYT010000125.1:0-6614 GCA_964618245.1 uncultured Legionella sp.
GAGTCAGAAAGTCAATGCTCTGTAATTGCCTCTGTTAACGATTTAATCCAAGATTATAAGGAACAAGGGCAAATCGTTGCTCTGGCTAATACGCTAAATACAAAACGCCGCGTTACCGAGCAACATAATCTCCTCAATATTGAGCATGCTTACACGATGGTTAACGAACAAACATTTCCCATCGTTAGGCCTGCGATTGAAAATCGAAAAGAGCATTTTCAAAAAATTAAAGAAGTTATTAAAACAGCAAAGGATGAGCAGCCTATCGTTATCATTGCTAAAGATGCGGAAGAGGTAAAATGGCTTGCTTCTGAATTGTCAGCCGTTTTGGCTAAAGGCTTAACTATAGGTGCTTTTACGGAGGAATCCGATCCCCAATTAAAAAATTGGCTTAAGCGGAAATCAGGAAAAAGCAAATCAATCACAATTATCACTTCAGATTTAGCTAAAACCATTCACTTTGCCACTGATGATCCTGATGGATACTTAATGATTCAGACCTATCTGGATAAGCTGCGTTCTATTTTTACTTTACTTATGCGTTTAGTCAGAAAAGATATTTCTGGTCAATATGCTGTGATTTATGAAGAAAATGGTGTCATTCGCTCCAACTCCTGGTCCTTTGAAGCAGAGACAGATATTAGTCAAGTAACGGGTGGGGTGCGCTCAATTTATAAAAGACAAAATGCAGCTGCTGCAGCGAAACACTACTATCAACGAACAGTGACTGCAATGCAGGAAGTAGTGATGCAACAATTCAATGAATGGCAAGCTTTTTTGAATTTACTCTATCCTGTAGACGAATTACCCCTGTTAAATGGTGAGTTACTCGAACAAAAAGAGCAATTACTACAAACTTTGGATACTAAATGGCAGGCATGTTTAGAACAATCTGATCCCCAACAAAATTATTTTGATCCTTATGTTCGTAGGGATAAAGACGGGAAATTGCAGTTAGCAGCGTTAGATAGTGTTTTATCAAAGTTTGAACAAGAAATAATGATGCTCTGGGAAGAAAAGCTTCCCGATTTGCAAAGTAAAGCAAGAGACAAAGTTAAGGCTAAAACTACCAATGACTTACGCTATCAATACCTCTCTTCAATTTCTATAAGAGAACAATGGCGTCACCATCAGTTGTTATCCCGAAGAGGTAAAAAGGCAGCTAAACGAGAGGTAAAAATTGCTCAGTGGTACACAGCATCAGGATGTGATGTGCATGGTGCTTTGTTGCGTTATACCGATGCACCGATTGCTCATTATCAGAAAGTTTTTGAGAAGAGCCAAACTGAAGTCCTTAAAAAGGAATTGGCTGAATTTCTTGCCAACGATCCTGCTTTAAGCCGTTCTTTGAGAAAAAATCTGTTGCAGCAGCTTCACCAGGCTAATGATATTTCTGCACTTATTATATTTTTAAATTTCTATGCTAAAAAATGGCTTCCTGAAAAATTTTTTTACCAGGAAATATGCATTACAGCCAATCATCAAAAAAATATTATTGGTAACTTCTCAGGCTGGTTTGACACAAAATAAAGAAATGCAAGTGCTACAAGAGACTTATTTAAATAATGTGCTTCAAGAGATTGCTGCTCATTTGGAAGGCGCTCTTTTTTGGGCAATGAAAGATCATCAAGGTTTAGGTTATTTCCTGGAACGAGGAGCAGTGGTAGCTGCGGCTGGAGAAATATTAAACCTTCTTCCAGAGCTTAAAACCCGAGGGGATAAACAAGCGCATCAAGCAGCAATTAAAAAACTTTATACCGTATTAATGCAACAGCAAAAACACTTGGACGGATTATGGATATTTTCATTTGGGCATAAGAATACACGTCATTTAATAAAAGAAACGCTGGCTATTCTGGATGGACTCACGGTGATTGGAGGAAAAGACAATGAGTTCGATGCTAATTTTATTCGTGAATGCAAAGAAAGTGCAATTCATACAATGATGCATTCACAACTGAGAGTAGCTATTGGGCGAATTGAGGTTGGAAAACAAAATCTATCCAGCCAAGAGGATTGGAAAAATATCAAGCAATTGATTTATAAGGTTCAAACAAGTTGTGACAGTGTATATTCTTTTTATGAGATTAATTATTTTATTGTGCAAAAAATGCAGAAGCTAAGAAAGGTAAATTCCCCTTTGCTTGAACCTTTTACTCAACTACGAGGAGAAGTTCGTAAAATATGGGATGAGTATATGCAAGATCATCCCGAGTTAATGATTGAAAGTAAATATTTTTCCTTGAAAACAGAAAAAATTAAATCTGTTCTTGATAATGCGTTCGATATTAGGAACGTGCAATTAAAACCTAGCCATCGAGGGTTTAATGAGTGTATTGATTTTATTATTGAAGGAGAACCTCCCTCACATGCGTTATTTAGTGATTTTATGCAATATCAATCGCAGAGTGCTTTTATGTCGCAAGAGTATGAGCGACTTGATAGTGAGTTAATGCAAGTCCATACGGTAGCTTTCACTTTGGAACGAATTCAAAAGGATATATTACCTGCCTTAATTGCTTCGGATTTTGCTGAGTCAAAAATTGAATTGGATTTATTGCCAGGCGATTTAAAAAATTTTGCTGAGGAAATAATCAGGCTACGATCTTATATTGCTGGAAAAGTTCCAGATGATTTGACTTGTTTTACTGATGCAATACAGGAGTCTTTTAAAGATAGAACAACAATGGATCGGCTTACAGTGGATAAGTTCGATCAAGATTTGATTAACAACTTGTTTGATCAGAATTTAAAAAGTGACGTGCTCCAGCTTTACAGTAAAATTTATAAACGAGAGGATGAAAGTGTAGATAAAGAGCAACCTGGTTTATTTAGCAAGGTCTGGAGTTTTTTTACTACCTCGGAAGCAGAAGAGGATTGGCCTTATCAATTAGACAAACTAAAAGACAGGAAAAAAAATCAGTTACGTGACCACCTGCAAGCTGAGATTGCGAGAAATTATAGCACCTTGCAACAAAAGATTGAGCAGCATATTCAAGATACTCAGGGTGAATTAACAAGCTTGGAAGAACAACATTTGTTTTTACAAAAAAAAATCAGGGCTGAAAATGCAAAAGGAGGCATTTATTACAAATGTTTCCGGGATATGGCAGAGTTTTACGAATTTGAGCAGCAATTAAAAGAAATACCCAGATTACAAACTGCGAAATATGAAAAACAAAGCTGTCTGTCTCAATCTAAATCGAGCGCCGTGTTTTATTCTTTAAAATCATCATTAAATGCAGATGAAAAAAAAGCTTCTTCAGACAATGCCTTTCGTCATTCAGTATAGTTGGTAAAGGTATCTAAATTTTTTTGCACCCTAAGTTATTTATTTGCAACGGCACTATAAAAAATAAGCAAAAGCAACTTTATATATCCATAGCTGTTAGGTTAAGGCAGGAAAGGTATTAGAAACTGTTTCCCACATTCAACGAATCCCTGTGACTTGGCTTGGATCCATTGAACCCCGTGGTCAGCCACGGGGATTGGCAGAGTGAAAAAAGATGAGGTACACTTGGTTTTTCTCTGTAACTGATGGCTATGGGTTAATGCTCAACCCTAATCTTATAAATTTTCAGTTACATTGACGCACTTGATGTTAAGTGCTCATTCTCCTCTAACTTATGCGCATTGTTATGTTCATTATGTTGAGGAAATAAGCTCTCTCGCATTAACCCTTCCATAATATTTTTATCATTAGCAGGTTGCCTCCAATCAGATACTGGCACAGACGCAGGTTTGGCCGGAGTGGGTTGAGCTACCATAGGTGGTTGAGGTATCGCTTCTCTTCCTGGATTAAGGGCAAATTCTTCATTCTGAATTTTTATTAACCGACTCGGTGTAAGCGGCTGTAACTTCCCTTCGTAAATAAATGGAAAGACTCTTAGTTTAACTACGAGTAAAAATGCTTCCCATTGACTTTTAAGCTCTGTGTAACCGTGATTAAGCGGATCTTTATAAGTTTGCTGCAATTCATTGGGAGATAAGGTTTCAATTTCACTTAAATTTGTTCGGTAATAAATTTTATTGTCATCAGTAAGTAAGAATAAAGGCCCGGGTTGGCGATATTTTTCATCAATATCTAGCATATGCTCCAAACCACCATAATTTGATTGGTCAGGAATTGCCTGGCCTTGAAATACCTTATCCAAATCTTTTAATGAACATTGCATACCATCTATACAAGCTTTATGACTAAAATAACTTTTAGGATTATTAAAACTTCCATCGCCACCAGTTTCAATAGGTGGACTTTTAGGATCTGGTGTTGGATCATAAGGTCTTTTTGCATAAACCGTGACGCGATTTAATTCATCATGCAAGCTATTTACCAAAATTCCACCCCAGATGCCGAAGCGTTTGGGAAGTAAGTCCCGTAAATCCCCGATAAAGGAGCCGTGACCCGCAGCAAAATGGTCGGTGTAATAGTGAAAACCAAAAAATTCCATCGCTAATGCTAAAACCTGGTAGCGGTGAGCAAGATCTTGTAAATTTTCGAGACTGGTGCCATTCGGTGTTTCTTTTAAAATCCCTATAAGCGTGTTAAAGCTTTCATTAGTCGATTCATAAGTACTATTTTCACGGAATTGGTTTAATTCATGGGCTATTTTGGCATAATTAAGAGCAATATGGTGGCTTATGGTGTAAACACGAACTGACCAGGGCGTAAAATGAGATAGATTACGATTTAAAATTTCGCTGTAATTTTTTACTCGCAAAGCAAACATAATTTGCTGTAAATAAAAGTTTAGCGTTTCAGAAAAAGGAATATAGTTGCTATTGTTTATGGTATAGATAGTTTCGATTTCTTTTTGTTTGACTTCAGGATTTGCCAAACGCATGTAAGAGCGAATTAGTTTATCTTCTTCTGTTCTGGCAACGGGTCTGCGAATTAAATATTCACCTAATGCTTTATATTCGCCTGCTTCAAATTTCTCAGGATTATTTTTGAATTCGTTATAGGTAGGTAGCTCAAGGGCAACCTCTTTGCCTCCGAAATAATCGCCAGACATTCCAACAATCATTCCCGAAGACAATTTTAAGGTTGTTGACGTCGGCATTCCTAACTCATCGAGCCCTTGCATATCCAAATGGATAGTTCCTTTTTCATCAAAATGGATATAAGGATTATCTTTTAATGTATTCCAATCATTAAATCTTAGACTATCACCCAGCTCAGTATGTTCAGTGGTATCCATAACAACCTCCTTTTAGTCTTTTTGCCACATCAATTTAAATTTTGCATTAATCCAGACCTCAATAGTCTCAGTATTAGGTGATTACAACGAGTCTTGGAGCGTTGATAAAAGTATCTTCAACTTGTATTTCGTTACCACTATAAATTAAGAAGAAAAATTTTCAAATAGTTTGTACATGGTTTACATTATGTTGAAATAAATTTTTTTATAGGAGAACAAGAATGAAGCAAAAAGAAAAAATTGTGTCTGGCATATTAAGTCTTTTTTTATCCTCAGTGACTTATGCTGGAAGTGTAACCAGTGACGTGTATCTGACAAATGGTACATCAGCAGGAAAAATTACTTTTGAAGATAGCCAATATGGGTTAATGATAAAACCCCAATTGTCAGGTTTACCTGCAGGTAGTCACGGTTTTCATATTCATCAACACCCTGATTGTGGTGATCATGGTATGAATGCGGGAGGGCATTTGGATCCTGCAACTACGAATAGTCACCAGGGTCCATATGGGCAAGGCCATTTGGGTGATTTGCCTGTATTGATAGTCGATAATAATGGGGTAGCTAATATTCCAAATTTGGCGCCACGTTTGAAGGTAAGTGATATCCAGGGGCATTCGGTTATGATCCATGAGGGCAGTGATAATTACAGTGATAATCCTGCTTTAGGTGGGGGTGGGACACGTATTGCTTGTGGGAAAATTTCTTCTTAATTTTTTTCAAATAAGGCTTAAATTGAAGAGTGACAAATTAAGCCTTATTCAGCATTTAAAAATGCCATTTATTAATTCATAAGGGATTTGCATTGACTATTGTGTTTTTTATTTGTACAATATGGTGAATCTAACATATCAAGTTAAATATGTTTTCACGTTTATACGAAGCAATACAAAATCCTATACAACTCAACCAAGTGTTACCAGTCCTAAATAGCATTGATGTGACTAGTGATACTCCACCCTTTTTTACCGTAGCAGCTCTGCTTGCTGCAGAAGGTAACCATAAAGCTGTAAATTTTTTATTAAATCAGGAAGCCAACATGAGCATGGCTGCACAAGGCTATGCTTATGGCGGTTATGAGCAAGAAGTAGAGCAACTGATTACGATGGGAGCGGATGAAAGCGCAGTGGCCTTTGGGTATGCATTGGCAGGGAACGATCAAAAAGTAGACTTCTATCGGAATAAATATCCATCCAATGCCAACATGATTAATATGATTGTGTTGGGATATATTTTTGCTGGCAATAAGCAGAAAGTTGAAGAGTATCGAGACAAGTATCACGCTGATGTTAATGTAATTGCCATGGGTTATGCGTTAGTAGGTGATGATAAGAACGTTGAAAAATATCGAATTAAACATCAGGCAAGTGTACATGACATAGCGAGTGGTTATGCACGGGCAAAAAATCATTT
>CAZTYT010000126.1:0-6607 GCA_964618245.1 uncultured Legionella sp.
GGCATTGTAGTTACCGCTTCTCACAATCCACCTTCTTATAATGGTTATAAAATTAAATCTTCTTATGGCGGACCGGCAGTACCAGCTGATATTGAAGAGGTAGAATCGATGATTCCTGATACCTCTCTCAATAATCTGCCTGAAATAATGGAGCTCAGGGATAAGGGACTGGTCGATTATATAGATCTTGAAAATATGTATCTCGAACATGTTAAATCCAACTTCGACCTGGACAAAATAAAAGCATCAGGACTCAAACTTGCTTATGATGGCATGTATGGAGCCGGGCAAAACGTGATTAGAAGACTTTTTTCCCGAAGCCTTATTGCTTCATTGTGACTTCAATCCTTCCTTTATGGGTCAGGCACCTGAGCCAATTGAGAAGAATCTCAAAGAAATATCAGAAAGAATCAAAGACGGAGACTACAATCTGGGTTTGGCAAATGATGGAGATGCCGATAGAATTGGACTTTTTGATGAAGATGGAAAATTTGTTGACTCACATCATATTTTATTATTATTACTTTATTACTTGTTTGAGTATAAAAAACAAACCGGCAAAGTTGTTATTACTTTTTCTGTAACAGATAAGATGAAAAAACTTGCTGAATATTATGGTCTCGAATGCGAAGTAACAAAAATTGGTTTCAAATATATTGCAGAAATTATGATCAATGAGGATGTATTGGTGGGTGGTGAAGAATCAGGGGGACTTGCTGTAAAAGGTCATATTCCTGAAAGAGACGGCGTTTGGATAGGGCTCATGATCATGGAATTTATTGCCGTATCCGGGAAGTCCATCAAACAATTGATTCATGATATCTATGAAAAGGTAGGTAGTTTTTCATTTGAAAGAGACGACCATCATATAACCAATGAGGCAAAAAACAAAGCTATGGATTTGTGCAAAGCCGGGTTAACTTCGGTAGGAAGCAGACCTGTTATCAGAACGGAGACAATAGACGGGTATAAGTTTTACGTTACAGAGAATGAATGGATCATGGTAAGGGCAAGTGGGACTGAACCGGTGTTGAGGGTTTATGCACAAACTCCAAATTATACATTGAGCAGAGCCTTACTGGATGATGCAAAGACAACATTATTGGGTTAAATAGAAAAAGTTTGAAAAATATAGCTTATACCATTTCAGTATTGTTTCATCCACTGTTTATAATACTGTATTATATTTTTTTTGTGTATTGGTTAAATCCACCATCACTGGTCTTCCATGATGTACAGTCCACAAAGATCATTACGGCGTCAATTATCGCTTCAACTGTGGTCTTGCCTGTCATTGCCATTTTAATGATGAAGGGCTTAAACCTGATATCCAGCCTTGACATGAAAGATAAAAAAGAAAGAGTAGGCCCCCTCATCATCACTGGAATATTCTACCTCTGGATTTATCTCAATACTTCTAAACACAGCTATGTGCCGGATTATATTGTTTATTTTATTTTAGGCACGATCATTACATTATTTGTATGTTTTTTCCTGAATTTATTCTTCAAAATAAGTTTGCATGCTGCCGGTATTTCGGGATTAATTTCAGGTTTGTATGCGGTTATCAACGAATATCAGTACAATGAGGTATGCCTTAATATATTCAATACATCCATTCTTTTAAAATCTAATGTCATCCTTTTGTTATTGATTCTTATCGCCGGTATTGTAGGTTCTGCCAGATTAGCCCTAAAAGAACATGAAAGTAAAGAAATTTACTGGGGATATGGTGTAGGCATTCTCGCTATGAGTGCTGCGGCTGTTGTTGTTTTTGGTTGGCAGTCTTTTTAACTGAAAACACCCAGGTCCATCAATTCTTTTTTTAATTGACCCGAAGAATTATAATGAATGGTAATTATTCCAAAATCATTTGCAGCTTCAACATTCTTTTTATTGTCATCTATAAATAATGATTCTTCAGGAACAAGATCGTATCTATCACATATCAGTTTAAAAATTCTTTCATCGGGTTTTTTCATTTTTTCCTGACCCGAAACAACTACACCATTGAACCAACTCAGGAAGTCAAACATTTCCAGAGCAGTTGGCCATGACTCAGCTGACCAATTGGTGAGAGCATAAATAGAGTCGGGATAAATTGGTTTTAATTCTTTGAATATTTCAACCGTTTCCTGTATAGGTCCACCCAACATTTCTACCCATCTTGAATAATAAAGCAGGATTTCTTTTTCATATTCCGGAAACTCTTTTATCAAAACTTCTTCAGCTTCTTTAAAAGTTCTGCCGCCATCTTGTTGTTCATTCCAGTGTCCTGTGCATACATTATCCAAAAAGTAATTAACTGCCTCTTCTGTATGAAAAACTTTTCTATATAAATATTTTGGATTCCAGTCAATTAAAACAGCCCCTAAATCAAAGATTATATTTTTTACCATTTTGAATAATTAATGCTGCAAATGTAGTTTTTGGCGTCAAATTTTTTTTAAAGAAATTATGCACAGTATAAAAATTGTAGTGATTGGCAAAAATAGCATCGGGTATTAAATTGTCTTTTTGATTGTATCTTTGTGATTCATTCATTTTTATATCAAAAGGAATATGTCAAAGTCAAAAAAAATAACTGAGAAACAGGTTGAAAGGAATAACATAATTTCTCCGGTATCAAATACATTGCACTGGATAAAGTACATTCCTTTTGTTTTAGGCTTTTTATTGTACATAAACACTTTAGGACACGATTATACTCAGGATGATGCCATTGTCATTTACGACAATATGTTTACACAAAAAGGAATAGAAGGGATTTCCGGGCTTTTGAGTGAAGATACCTTTTTCGGTTTTTTTAAAGAACGTGGAAAGGAAAAATTGGTAAGTGGTGGCAGATACAGGCCTTTTACCCCTATTATGTTTGCCGTAGAGTATCAACTTTTTGGTAAAAATCCCTTTATAGGGCATTTCATTAATGCATTATTGTATGGATTTTTAGGCTTTGTTATTTTTCAGGTATTGACGCTTATGTTTTCATTTAGAAATGACTATAAAGAAAGTTTTGTGTGGGTCATTCTTAGCATGGTTTGTTTATATTTATGTCATCCCGTACACACAGAGGCAGTAGCAAACATTAAGGGTCGGGATGAGATTATGAGTATGTTGGGTTCGATGTCAGCCTTATGGTTTTTGATTAAAAATGAAGTTGTAAAAAAGATGTCCAATGTTGTTTTGGCTTTTTTTACTTTTCTGATTGCTTTACTTTCCAAAGAAAACGCCATAACCTTCCTGGCTGTAGTTCCATTGGTTTTTATGTTGTTTTTCAATAAGTCTTTTGGTAAGTCGCTTTCCATTGTTTTTCCTTTAATCGGTGCGGCTGTTTTATTTCTTATAATGAGAACTGCAGTATTGGGATTTGATTTGGGTTCAACCACTATGGAGCTCATGAACAATCCATTTATCAATCAGGTTGGCAATAAATATGTGCCTTTCACTTTTGGAGAAAAAAGTGCTACCCTTTTTTATATTTTTTTAAGATACCTGGGATTGTTGGTTTTTCCTCACCCGCTTACCCATGATTATTATCCTAAACAAATTCCTATGATGAGCTTTGGAGATGGTTCAGTTCTCCTTAGTCTTTTTCTTTTTCTGGGTTTATTGTTTGCTGGTTTTTATTTTTATAAAAAAGACAAGGTGATTAGTTTCTCAATATTATTCTTTTTCATCACCTATAGTATTGTATCCAACGTTTTTGTCAACATTGGTACCAACATGAATGAAAGGTTTTTATTTATGCCCTCTCTGGGATTTTGTATCCTTATTCCTTATTTATTATACAAATTATCAAACAATAAAAATCTTACCCTTGCCGTCATTGCTTTGATATGTCTTGCCTTTGCATATAAAACCTTTTCAAGAAATATGGTATGGAAAGATGACTTTACACTTTTTACAACAGATGTCAAGACCAGTACGAATAGTGCAAAGGTACTCAATGCGGCAGGTGGGGCATTGGTAACCGCCATAGAGAAAGATAAAAGCAAAACTCAGGAATATTCAAAAAAAGCCATTGAATATCTTAATAAAGCCATTGCCATTCATCCCAATTATAAAAATGCACATTTACTGTTGGGCAATGCTTACTTTTATGCAAATGATATGGAAAATTCCATTAAAAGTTATGAAAATAGTTTAAGAATCGATCCGGACTTTAAAGATGCAAAAAACAATCTTGCTGTAGTTTACAGGGACCAGGGAAGGTATTATGGCGAAAAGAAAAATGACCTTGTACAGGCAGAAAAATATTTAAAACAATCATATACATTAAATCCCAATGATGCTGAAACAAACAGACTGTTAGGAATTGCCTATGGCATGGCTGGTCAACATCAGCAATCCATAGCCTATTTTGAAAATGTGATAAAGTTGTCCCCTAAAGAAGCGGGTGGTTATTTGAATCTCAGCATGGCTTATGGTTATATAAATGATCAGGTAAATGCTCAAAAATACAGAGAGATGGCCCTCAAAATCGATCCAGGCATTGGTAAAAAATAAAATATTATTTGTTGTCACATAAATTACTAATATGGGCATTGGCCGGCTCATATCCCAACTTAGCTGCCTGTTTCATATGGTCACAAGCTTTAGGAAGGTTTTCCATTTTAGTATAAGCATTGGCAAGATTAAAATGTGCCTCAGGAAATTGTTTCTTTATCTGAAGGGCTTTTAAAAAATCGTCCTCTGCATTCTTGTAGAATTCTTTCTTTAAATTGGCAATACCCCGATTTAGGTAATAGGTTTCGTTATCTGAATTTAATTTGATTAAATTGGTAAAATCTATAATGGCATCATCATATTTAAGTAATTGAAGACTGGTAATGGCTTTGTTTTTCATGGAAGGCTCATGAGAGGGATTGATATGAAGTGCCAATGCGTAATCGGTATTGGCTCCATTTAGATCATTCATCTCCATCTTGGCATAGGCTCTGTAATAGTAATATTCGACTACAGATGGGTTTAGTTTGATGGCAGCACTTAAATCTGCAATGGCCTCCTGATATTTCTGAATTTTTAAATAACATTTTGCTCTGTTTTCAAATATTTCAGGTTTAGACAGATTTATGTTTAGTGCTTCGGTAAAGCTGGTTATGGCTTCCTGATATTTTTCAAGTTTGTATTCACAAAGTCCTTTATTGTAAAGTGCCGTATAATCTGATTTAATTTTTAATACAGCGACAAAATCTTCGATGGCTAATGCACATTTTTCCTGCCTTTGATAAATGACTCCTCTGTTTAAATAGGCACCATCCAAAGACTGATCTAAATCTATGGCTTTATTGAATGAGATCAATGCCTGGGTGTTATTATTGTTTTTCATTTCTGCAAAGCCTTTATACATATAAGCCTTAGCAAAGTTAGGATCAAGATTTATTACTTTTTCATAATCCGCAATAGCTCCGTTAAAATCTTTGAGATTCAGTTTTGTATTTCCTCTGTTGTAATATGCTTTGGTATAATTTGGGTCAATTTTGATGGCTTTGGTATATAAAATGATGGCATTTTCATAATTTTTACCATTAAAACTTGCAATGGCTTCGTTGAAAGCATTAACAGCGTCTGTATTTTGAGATTGAGAAAAGCAAAGATTCCAAATCAAAAAAGCAAAAGTAAAAAATGTATATTTCATTAATGGTATATTCACCTATTAGAAATTTATAGAATACAAGGTACTAACTTACAACGATTGAACAATAAATATCTCTACCCTTATCGCAATTACTATGCCTTCTTTTTGAATTGATAGTCAGTAAGTGATTTCAGAAATGACACCAAATCGCTCTTTTCCTGTAAACTGAGATTAAGTGGTTTTATCAATAGTGTATCAATATTGATTGGTTTTCTCACAAATTGATAAGGATTATCGTAATAATCAACTACTTCTTCAAGGGTGGAAAACATGCCATTGTGCATATATGGAGCTGTCACTTCAACATTTCTGAGGCCTGGTACTTTAAACTTACCCTTGTCCTCCTCTCTTTTGGTTACGTCATATCTGCCCTTGTCGATAAATTGTCTTTCATCATATAAACCTATGTTTCTGAACTCGTCCCCTGTAAAATCAGGACTAAAATGGCAATCAAAACATTTTGCCTTCTTACTCATGAATAGTTCTCTGCCCCTAATGGCGGCTTCCGACATGTTATTGGATTGGTCGGCCATCCATCTGTCAAAGTCAGTATCTGAGGTTTCCAGCGTCATTTCAAAAGCAGCAATGGCGTCGGCAATATTTTCTGATGTCGCTTTTTCATTATAAATTTCGCGGAACCAGCTTTGGTAGTTTTTATCTTTATTTAATCTTTTTGCTACTTTTTCTATTGAAAAATTCATTTCATTTTTATCAGCGATAGGAAAGTGTACCTGATCTACCAGGTCTTTGGCTCTTCCGTCGTAAAAGATGGACGATCTTGAAGCCATGTTCATCACTGAAGGTGCATTACGGAGTCCTTTTTTATTATTATCTCCTACGCTAAACGCAACGGTGTCGGAAAATGCAAATTCCGGAATATGACAAGAAGCACAGCTAATGGTTCTGTCACTTGAAAAAGCTTTTTCAAAAAACAACTTCTCTCCAAGCTTTTCCTTGCTGCCTATTTTT
>CAZTYT010000127.1:0-423 GCA_964618245.1 uncultured Legionella sp.
TAATTTCAAATCAGCTAAAACCTTGAGAAAAATATGAATACACTGGCAGAATCATTTAATATGAATAGAACTACAACCCAGCAAGTCGCAACTAAGCGAGTTGTCTTTTTAGGCATGCTATTTGTCAGCTTTCTTATTGTTTCGAATTTAACTGCATTTAAAATTGTCGAAATTCAATTGACTCAAGCCTTTTCAATTAACTTCCCTGCAGCCTTGATTTTCTTTCCCTTAACCTACTTTTTTGATGATATACTCACCGAGGTTTATGGATTTAAAATGAGCCGCTTAATTATCTGGGGCGGCTTAATTTGTAGTGCGATGATTACCTTATGTACTTGGATTGCGGTACAACTTCCTGCCGCCCCCATCTGGGACATCAATACCAATCATGGCGCCAGCGCTTATGCACTGGTTTTTACCGGT
>CAZTYT010000127.1:442-3388 GCA_964618245.1 uncultured Legionella sp.
GAAATATTTCGCTTTGCGAGTAATGGCAAGCACAGCGATTGGTGTTGCAGTGGATAGTATTATTTTTTGTACCATTGCCTTTTGGAATGTCATGCCGCATCACGTCATTGGCGAAATTATCTTGACCCTGTATCTGTTTAAATTAAGTTATGAGTTGATCATGTTACCCGTGACTTATGCGCTAACTAATTATTTGAAGCATAAAGATAAGGTCGATGTTTACGATACTCATACTCAATTTAACCCTTTCTCATTAAATTTACATTGAGTCATTTAAGATGCTTATAATACTGGGCGGTTTGCCGGGAACAGGTAAAAGCACTATCGGAAAAAAACTGGCGCAAAAACTTAAAGCCGTGTATTTGCGCATAGACAGTATTGAACAAGCCATAAAAAACACCTCTCCAAACTCGATTCAAGTCATTACTGAAGGCTATGCAGCAGCTTATGCCGTAGCCAAAGATAATCTGGAAATTGGTTTAACAGTGATTACTGATTCGGTCAATCCCATTGAGATTACACGAAGTAATTATCGAAGAATCGCCCAGGAAATAAATAAGCCTTATCTTGAAATTGAACTAATTTGCTCGGACAAAATCAAACATCAAGAAAGAGTAGAAACCCGAAATACAACTATTGAAGGATTAAAACTACCTACTTGGCAGGATGTCCTTGAGCGAGATTACGAAAAGTGGGAAACCAAACACCTTACCATTGACACAGCTATCGACAGTGCCAATCAAGCGGTAGATAAAATTATTGCAACAATTACAAAAATATAAGTGAATGGGGTGAACTTTTTAGAACGGTATTTAAGTCCAATCAACTGGGAGCAGACTTAAATACCTATCTTTGAAATGAGAGGACTTCTTAAAAACCAGGAGCTCCGACAAAAATCACTGGATTGTCCTTAATCTCAACGACAGGCATGTCCAGCCCAACTTCTTTCTCCGCTGAATCTAACTGCTCAACAAGAGTATTCATCCGCTCTTGGACCTTTATAATTTGTTCTACTTGGAATGTGCTCGAGTGAAAAAATCCCGGTTGGCGTCCCAAGGTTACAATGGTGATTAAAAAGTTTACACAAGCTTTCAAAAAGTCCAATACAACATCAGAACCCGCTCTATTATTTCTTATTTCTTGTAGTGTTTCTGCTGCAACACCCTGAATAGAGTCCAGTGCCTGTGAAATTTGTATGGGAGTTAACTTAGCAGGCGCCCCTGACAAGAAGGTCATTTTTTCTGGATCTAAAACCAAGCCTGGATACATTACCGGTAATAGTTGGCTCTCAACTTTGCCATATATGGCAAAGGACTTAAATTTAATTAGTGTTTTACTATCCAGTGTAGTCCAAGGTGATTTGGAAAAATCACGATCAGGTGCATTAAGTTGTGAAATTAAATGAGGATGGCTCTTCAATAAATCTAGCATCAGGTTAGTTTTATATTGGGTAAAAGTCGCATAACTTTTCTTAAATTGTTCCAATGTGTTAGACATACAACCTCTCTTGGTGAGCAATTTTTGATTTTTGTGGGCAAATTATACAACAAGTGCCTTAGGATGTAAAAGACTTTCTTATGTTCAGACTGATGCACACAGCACATTATTATTTAAATGATTCATGACTCCTAAAATTACTTAAACTCATTTCTTTGAAAGGTTAGCCTCTAGCCTATATAATCATTCTTACAACTTTAAATGGGATGTTGAGTAAAGACTCAACCCTGTCGAGGCAAAAGGATTTCTATGTTACGCTCTGCTTTCATATTGGCACTAATGATGTTCAGCATTGTTACCGAAGCAACTCTTCCCGCAGATCCCATCCAGCGCTGCCTGGATGTTAGAAGGCTTGTGGACTTTACTAGCAGACAAAAGATGGCTGCTAAAGAACCAGGGGTGCTGCGCTTTAAGTTTCATAAAATTTCAGCATCAGAACTCCCGTTGGATAACCCTAAGGGCAATATGGCGGAAGTTATCACTGCCTTAAATAATCAACTTGAAAATTGCAATAAAAGCCATGGCGACTTCCAGACAGTGACTATTGCTGGTCGTAAGGTCAAACGCCAGGAATGGTGCCTGGATACTAACCAAAAAATGCTCGCTCTTGCCAAAGCGGCTCACGGCGATTTTCAAAAATATTTAGCCAGCATCAAAAATGAATTTGATTGGTATAAAAGTGATGGCTGGCCTGAAAATCATGCCGGATTTAAAAAAGGAGAGTTTCAATTTACCGCTTATTACGCGCCTGCTGCTGTTGAGGCACACACTAGACGCGATAAAACTTTTTTGCATCCTATCTATAGTAACCCCGGTGTTGTTCAGGTGGCATCCGAATGCAAAAAACTGAATTTGAAAGCGCCACTTTGTGGCGTTGACCCACTGACCAAAATGATGCGTGGATTTTGTCTGAAAAATACCAATGGCACATACTCTATCGCCCCTGACCGTGAAGAAATCGATCATGGCGCCTTAAATTCAAAATATGTCATTGGCTATGTCAAAGACCCCAATGACCCTTCTTTTTTAATGCTTCAAGGCTCAGGCTCATTAATTCTTGATGGCAAAGTATTTCGGATCAACTACGATGGCGCTAACGGTAGACCCCGCACCATGCTGGGTCGTATAGTCCAATGCGCACAAGATCCAACCTGTGGTGGCAACCTTGATACAATGGAGCGTTGCGCTAAAGATCCCAAATGCCATGATGAAGCAAAATTGCGTTGTAACCTGTCTAAACAAATTAAACAAAGTGGGGCATCAGAAAAACTAATTCGCCGCTACCTTGATAATCCTCTAAACCAAGATAAAGCGGCTGATTTGCGAAATCGCGATCAAAGTTTTGTATTTTTTACTAAAGAAGCTGGGGGCCCATATGGCTCAGAAAATATCCCGTTAACGCCCCATGCTTCCTGCGCAACTGATCACCGGGTAATTCCTGTGGGAATG
>CAZTYT010000127.1:3398-6482 GCA_964618245.1 uncultured Legionella sp.
TCATGGTGTGTAGCCCAAGATGCAGGTGGCGCCATTGTAGGGGCTCATGTGGATGTGTATAAAGGTGAGGGAAATCAAGCGGGTATGGAGGCCAACGATTTGAATCATGCAGGCTCCTTATTTGTGGCTCTGCCAAAGCACAAATAACTAACCACTTAAAAGTTTATTGACAGCCCAACACAGATTTATTGTCAGTACGAATCGATGTAATTTGTATCCCTTTAAAAACCAAGGAAGACTCTAGGACATTTGAGACTTCCTTGGCTAAAGCTTCTGCAATTATTTCCATCTCATTGTCTTTCCAGTTTGTTTTTGTTTTATTTCCCTCATCTACCCCATCTCCGCGCAGATTGAATAATTTACCAGCTTTTGGCCCTCTTAAGGGAACATTTTCAATGTAATTAGCACCGGGATTACCCCGACCGATTATATGACCATGTAATAGAGCAGGTTCCATTTCATTACCAAGCTGTATATCACCATTTTCTGTAATCGATTGCGCGTTATTACCTGCAATTTCTATTTGAGCAATCATGCCATAATTTTCATAGGCTGTAGCTAAAATACATAGGGCGGTATTCAACGCCAATTTTTCCTCGACTTTGTATTTCCGATTAAACGTAGAATCCATGTTTTTTTCAGTGTCAGTGACTAAACGGACTATTGCACGATATCCTCGAGAATCGGTTAAATTCAATATCAATGCTATTTTTATCCCATAAATCTCAAGAGTGGCTATAAAATTCTTATCATCAATCACTGGAATATGTTGTGCCCAATGAGAGTCAGAATAGGCATTTTTAAAATATAACAACCTATTTTTTGGATATTGCTTCGACGCGAAAATACTAAAATTCTTTATAATTTTTCCTGGCGGATTAGGAAAGAAATTTTTAGAGGGAATTAAACTGGTTGTTTTCTGAGGTGGTTTTGGAAGCTCGCTGAAATCTATCCTGCTTTGCAGGATATGAGCTTGGAAGTTTTTAGGATAGGTCAACTTGACCGTTTTTAACGGTTTTACAGAGGGAAAAATACTAAATCCTTTTAACATCATTCAACTAATCTTTTATAAAAAAACACATTATAACATAAATAAAGATTTAAAATTGAACACTTATTCCTGAGAATTTAAAAAAAAGATTGTTAAATTATATTCGCTTAAAGTCTCAGGCAAGTCATATAACGAAATAGCCTTGATCGCGTGATACATTGTTTGTGCTAACATTTACAAATTTTATTTACATAATTGTACATTTTGTACGTTCTTTTGGCTTTTGGGATGCTATTATTTGCATCACTAAATCTCTTGGGTGCATCGGTAAAATGATAGATTTGCCACTAAACATGCCGATAAAACTTTCAGATTTTATTTTTTCATGTGTTAGATGCTGCAATTTTTTCATGGCTGTTTTTAAGACATTTTGACTTGAAAATTCCGAACAATGTAGCGTATAGCCTTTCCGCATATTACTTAGACAGGAAATTTCTATTTTTATGGTCAAATATCCGCTAATAATTGCCTCAATCTCCCTTCCAGAATAGCAATCAGCTAATTGCGATTCCCAGCATTGTTTCAAGATTGAATACACGTTATCTTCATAAGTTAAACAGAAGCCCCTCAACTGCATTTGAAAATCGATATCGTAAGGAAGATAACTAATAAGCTGAATAAAATACACATCAGGTACCATTAAGATATCCGATACAGATTGAATTAAGAGAGCAATTTCATCGAGATTGTTAAAGCAATGTGTAAGAGTGCCCAATAATGGTTCGAGTGCCACGAAAAGATTTAGCCATTCAGATGGTTCAAACATGGCTAAGATCCATCCAAGCCTAATATGAATGCTAAATCTATGTTGATTAGGCAAGCAAAGAATAGGGAGGTCTTCTGCTTTTAATAGCCCATTTTTCTTTTGCTTTGTTAATTCTAACACAAATGAGTATCGAGTTTGGTCAGGTAACTTTGGCAAAAGCAGTATTAACTCCTCCCGCGATGAAATTAAATGGATATAATCGTGAGCAAATTGACTGCGGTTGATAAGCGGCATTCTAATTAAGTGAACCAGAAACCAACCGAAGCTTTCAATAGGTCTTGTTAACCGCATCTCTTTTATAAAATTATTTCTAGCTTCATCACTAAAGAAATCTAACATAAATCCAATTTGATCATAATTTATAGCTAAGTGGCTATATTGCTGAAGTAAGAAAGTTATTTTATTTTTGGCATTTTTTTGCTTTGCCTTGGTAAGCGCGTCTTTCAAATCGGAGAAGGTTTTAATCGGTGCATTCCTTTCCTCAATTTGTTTACGCTTAACCTCGGCATGGAATTTTTCTTCGAAGGTATAAAACTCACTCATTACCATCATCATAAAAGCCAGCATTAATCTTTCAATATTATTGCAGCTGCTGCGAATATTACGTTCATATCCTTCGGAATCAATTGCTAAGAGTATTCGAGAAAATGCCACCTCAATGTTTGATGATAGTATAACTTTTAACAAATCGGTCATAAATTTCATCTTATCATTTTCATCATTTAGCTTTAAATGAAAGTTAGTTTCTAGCAAGCCATACATATCCTTGTAATTTTTATTCTTCGAATCATCGGTATAAATAGATTGAATATTTTCTGCTGTGATCAACCTAATTAAATGAAAAATAATTATTTCAAGTTCATTGACTGATAAATTTTGTAAAAATGTGACCGTTTGCAAGAAAAACAGGCCCACATTAAATTTTTCATTCTTAAATTGCTGGCCATATTCGATCACCATCTCGTATAAGCCTTGCATTCGCATCGTTTCTGTTTGTTCATTAGAACGATTGATAGGTTGACTTGGGTCATTTGCTCTTACAATATTTCCCCAATTTTTAATTTGTAAAAAATCTGCTAGCGGTTTTAAAACATCATTTTCATCAGAGGATTGGTAGTAACCTTTCTTCAGTCTATCTAATTCAATAGCATCTAATAAAACTCTTTTAATACGATCTAATTTCGCAACATTCTTTTCCTCTTTCCTGTGTGTGAGAAGATAAGACTGATAACAAAACTGAACGATTTCCCATTGATAATCTACATCT
>CAZTYT010000128.1:0-6470 GCA_964618245.1 uncultured Legionella sp.
CGGCAGCAATTATATGGACTGAAGCGCCCATTTCACGAAGCTCTTCTACTTTTTCATGTTGATTTGTTAAAGCATAAACATAAGCAATTGCATTTAAATGTGCGCCATGCTTCTCACGATACACGTCTATCTGCTGATAATTTCCTGCTAATGCATAACCAACTAATATGGCATTAATATCTGCCCCAAGTAATCTCAGCCATTCCACGCGCTCCTCGTTCCCTTCAGCAGCCAATTGAGCTGCAACTGTCATATTAGGGTCACCTTTTTTTCTTACATCGAGGTATATATCTTTTAATTTATTTTTTAAATCATTAAAGCTCGAAGCATTTACAGCGGCATGGTATATAAAATCGTACATAGTGCTCAACTAAAGTAACAAAAGTAAGCAATTTTAACAATTTTTTTATATTTTTTCAATAATAGGCGAAAATAAAAAAATACTTTAAAGAGTTATTTCTTCCAGAAATTGACGAACTAAGTAGCAACTGCATCCTTTTGAGGTAATACCCATTTCAGATTTTTCTCTTTCATCAACAAGATTTCTCAATGCTCATGCAAGAAATTGGTCATTGCCGTGAAGAAACTTATCGATCAGTGGATTCTGGAACACAGCTAGAAACTGATGAGAAGAGCTGCTGGTTCTATTTACCTCTTCTTAAACATGACCATTTGTTTTAGTATTTTAACACTAATTAATTTTTTCTATTTAAAACCAGGTTTTCAAGATGTTTTATTTGTATTATTAAGCTTTAGCAGTATCTATAATTAATTTTTATTGGCTTTCACAAAGTCAACTGGGGAAATGAGAAATGGCTTTTTATCGCCAACTTCCGGAACCAATTAAAGAACATATTTTTTCACTCTTGGTGCCTCGACAATCTAACAATTATGCATTTTGGGGTAAGTTTGCTCGATTTAAACAGATATCAAAATTACATCAGCCACTCATTAATAAATTAATAAATGAATTTATTAATCAACCAACTCATGCCATTCGACTTATTACTAATTTTCGCACCAGTCATCATGCGCTTTTGCTAGTGAATTATTGTCAAACGACTACCCAATACCAGAAAATATTACAAAAAAGACTAAACTCAGAACCACTGTCACAGAATGAAGTCATTTATTTTGCTCTGGTCTCATCGCCTAAGATAGAAACAAAAATAAGCCAACAAGAACTTGAAGAGATAATCGAAGACATTGAAAAAAAGGAAGAAGAAGAAAAACTTCAGTTGCCCTACTTAAATAATGACGAAAAAAAATCCTGTTTGTTTTATTTAAGGCAAATGATAAAAAGCTCTCAAAGCAATCATTTTGGTTATTTATCTTCAGACAACCCTTTAACCATCCATTTTGTAAAAAAGTACCTTTCATTATCAGGTAAAAATTTATCCGGTGTTACCGGAAGTAAATTGGATCTTAGGAACCTGAACATGATAAATACTAATTTATCAAAGACAGATTTGTCTGAATCTAATTTAGAAGGCAGTGATTTATCTGGAGCCAATCTTTCCCATGCAAACCTAAGGAAGACAAATTTACTAAACACCAATTTAGAAAATGCCATTCTAAAAGAAGCCTCGTTTTTTTGCTCGCGTATGGATAGACCCGACCTATTCCCACGAAGAAAAAATAGAAAAAATAATGAAAGAACTGCGTGCAAATACAGAAACTCTCCGCTATTTGCTTGAGCATCATAAGCAAAGTCATTTGTTAGGACAAGCAATCGCTGAGGATATAATTAGTCTGGTAAGAGAACAATTTAAGCCTTCTGAAGCAGATGAGGCACTCATTTACATTCAATATGCAATCAAACATCTCTTCAAACCTAAAGGAAATAATCTTATTACGGAAGGAGTCCTTTGGGTGGTTGGTTTCTTTAAAGAAACACTACCCAATCCTGGACTAAAACTACTTGAGCAACACGAAACAAAATTAATTGCTGAAGTAAAAAAACTCCCTTTTTGGAGGAATCCCGTTTAAGCTTGTTTTTGGTTAATATTCGTCCAAATTATTGTTATAATACCTATAAAAATCCTTAGCCTGACCGCGATGGCCAAAGCTCCGAACTACTGTGAGAATAAATTAATATTTTCTTAAGCTTATTTACTTACAATTCAATCCTCTTATCACTTTGAGGTCTAAAAATGCTATCTTTTTTTAATAAATCATCAATTTATTTATGGAATAAGCTTCCTGAGAATGTCCAAACTTATTTATTCGATAAAGGTCTTACTCTTTCCTCTGGCATTTGGAATAGATTACCACAAAGCACACAATCCTATTTATTCTCTAAACTAATGTCTTTTTCTTCTGCTTCTACAATTAAAGTAGAATTAACTCAAGAAGATAAAGATAAAATTGATAGTATGATAGATTCCATTTTAGCAGAGATGCCTAGATTGACCGAATCTATCTCCACTAGCCCAAGAACCAACATCGAAACACAATCCGCTGTTGTAGAGGAAGATTCCTCCTCAGAGGAGGAGGAAGCAGAAACTTATCAAATTTGTTAGGGCGACTGAATGTCTTGGGTGGGTTCAGGCGGATTATCAATAAAGCCCTCCCAATCATCAGAATACGACTCTGTCTTCATCGCCAATTCGCGCACTAAATAGGGCTCTATCGCTTCAATATAAGAAGTTAAAACAGGAGGTGGCTGAAGCCCGGCAAGTTTTTGCATCCATCCATAAATAAAAGATAATAGCAATTGTTCGCTGTATTGATAATCATGATGAGCGCCAGGTATTTTGATAACAAGATATTGATCCTGAGCAAACTCCTTTTCCCTTAACTTCACTTGATTAACCACTGAAGCATAATCGAATTGCCCTATTACATCCAAAAGCGGCATGCTTAATTCAGGTTTTTTATCATCAGCTTTGGACATGTCATAAGCTGAAAGAAAAATCAGACCTTCGATCTTCACATTGGCTGCCTTATTAACAGCACCTAAGGTTTGTTGTAACTGAGCACCGTAGTGTACTACGATAATACGGTTAACCTTTTGTTGGCGTAGTGTGTTGACTACTTCAGGCAATTGTTTAACCCATGGTTCCGATTGATCTTGGCTACAATTGAGTAGCACAGCTGACCATTTATTAGCAGACATTTGCTTTGCTAACCGCTCTAATAACTGCGACCATTGCGGTTTAGCATTACCGTTAATCAGAATAACTGCCCCATGAGGATCTTTAAGGGCAGACCAATAAGGCAATTTAATGCTTTTTCCATTAGGCTTTATCTCCAACTGCTCAGCAAAAGCAGTGGAGACCAAAAGAGTAAATGCTAAAACTATCCTTAGAATAGAGCTCATATCGTCCTGAATAATTTATTTATTAGTTAGCGAATTCAACACCTGCATCATCAAGTATTGTTTTCACACGTTCAGCTAATATTTTGTGTGCCATTGCTGTAGGATGCACCAAATCAAAAAACAAATAGCCATCACAAGCATCTTGCGTTCGTTTAGGCTTAACTGCAGCAGTCATTTTCAACACTGAAGGCTTAGTTAGCTCGTCAGAATCTGTACTAGAGCAAGTCCCATCGATATTGGTAAAGCCATAATCTTGAGGATTTTCTCTAACTTGCCTAAAAGCATCTTCCATATCGAAATATAACCATTGTACTTCAGGATGACGCTGCTTAAAATCAGCAAGCGTATTATTTAATATATTATTATGTTCTCTTGAATAGTAAGCCATCGTATCAATTGCATCAAATTCAATTGCTGCAGGAGTACTGCCTAAGTCAGGGATATTTACCAATAAAATATGCTTTGCGCCTTTCTCCACCAAGCGTTCTAAAGCATGGATAATTCCATCATTCACGTCTTTTAGAGTTTTATCAACTTCAGAAGGAAGAGCAAGGTAATTGTTAGCACCTATCCAAATCACATAAAGATTATCAGGATCTGCCTTGTTTTGGTGAGCCAGTAAATAATTATTAACTTCTTTTCTTAAGGTAAATAATACATCATCATCAGTCTCTTCCTCTGAAACCCCTGCTCCCCCAAACGCATAATCTAATAAATGAGCCTCGGGGTTTTCTGGATAATACAGTGAAGTCAAATACTCTATCCATACCAGCCCATTAGTAAAGCGGCCTTTATAATAAGGAGGAGATGGGGGCAATTGGTGATTCATAACTTCATACAGATTGCCGTTATCAGACAAGCTATCACCAAATACAACTATATTATGGAGAGGTGTTCCTAGAACAATTCCAGAAAATAAAAATGCACCTAAAGTTGCTAACAGTCTCATGTATACCCTTAATAATTGGTTGTTTTAAATCGCAAAAACTTCGATAATTATATTATAAATATGCTAATTATTCAATTTTTTTACATTATCGAGCCCATATACCTAATCTATCAACATAAAAACACATCTTCAAAAATAAGGAAATACTTATTATTTATAGTAAATAGTTTAGAGTAATTTAAATTTTGGTGATAATTTAATCGGATAATTGGATAGTCACAGAAAAAGATCGGTTAATCCCAGAGATTTCCCTTATATCTCTCTTTCGCTTTTATTGAACGCCTTTATTGGGTTGGAAACGCAGGCAGGAATAACCGGCCTGCAGCTCGATTTCTTAAGCGCCATTGCTAATTAACGTTAAATTAAGCTGACGCCCACAAACCCATGCTTTCATTAAATCATTCATCACTTCTTTAGGCATACCTTTTGGTAAACGCACAGTTGAGTGATCTTCATGAATCTTAAGCCCCGTGATTTGACGACTTTGCAAACCTGCTTCATTGGCTATTGCGCCGACAATATTACCTGGTTTGACACCATGAACCTTGCCTACATCAATTCGGAACAAATCTTGTTCAGAAGAATTATCATTAAATTTCTTACGCCCTTCACTTTGCCCCTTTTTTTCAAAAGAAAGACGTCGTTCATCACCCCGTGAGGAGTTACGTTCGAATTTGGCAGGACGTTCCCCCCTTCCCTCTCGCTCAGGACGAGAAATTTTAGGTAAAGAGTCTTTAGCTTGCCATGGCATATCTTTATGCAGTAATAAAGCTAAAGAGGCCGCGACATCTACTGCAGAAACATTATTTTCTTTAATATAGTCTTCAACTATTTTTTTATAAGCATAAATATGTTCATGCTCTAAACGGGCAGTAATATTTGCCATGAAACGCTGTTGACGCGCCATTTGGATCATATGATCGTTAGGCACTGTAACTTTAGTAATACGTTGGCGTGTATGACGCTCGACGCTATTAATCAATCGTGCCTCTTTAGGCGTAACAAACAAAATGGCAACACCAGAGCGCCCTGCCCGACCAGTACGACCAATACGGTGAACATAAGTTTCATTATCATGCGGCAAATCATAGTTAATCACATGAGTTACTCGCTCTACGTCTAAACCACGCGCTGCAACATCTGTCGCTACTAAAATATCAATAGCACCCTGTTTAAACTGGGAAATTATCCGTTCACGTAAAGCCTGAGTAATATCACCATGAATAGCCATAGCCCGCAGACCTTGCTGCTGTAACAATTCAGCGACTTCTTCCGTACTACTCTTGGTACGAACAAAAATAATAACCCCTTGGTATTCCTCTACAGCCAAGATACGTAACAACGCATCAGGCTTTTGAAAACCAGAGGCAAACAGAAAACGCTGTTCAATGCTTTTAACCGTTGCTGTTTCTGTACGAATTTCAATAGAAGCTGGATTATTCAAATAAGTATTGGCTATTTGACGAATACGATGGGGCATGGTCGCAGAAAATAAACCAATTTGCTTCTCTTCAGGAAGCTGCGCCATGATGGTTTCAATGTCTTCAATAAAGCCCATACGCAACATTTCATCTGCCTCATCCAGAATGAAAGTACGCAGGTTATTTAACTGCAATGTTCCTTTATCAATATGATCAAGAATTCGTCCTGGAGTTCCTACTACAATTTGTGCTCCAGCACGCAATTGCTTTAATTGGCGCCCATACTCTTGACCACCACACAAGACTGCCACAGTAGTACCGCGCTGTTTGGCACTTAAAAGTTCGAACTGTTCGGCTACCTGAATAGCTAACTCACGAGTAGGAGCCAGAATTAATGCTTGCGTACCATGCACATTAGGTAAAAGATTTTGCAAAATAGGTAAAGCAAATGCAGCTGTTTTACCAGTACCTGTCTGTGCTAATGCGATAGCGTCTCTTCCTTCTAACAATAAAGGAATAGTTTGGGCTTGAATGGGAGATGGAGTAGTAAACTTCATATCCTCCAATGCCTTATTGATCGCATCTGAAAAATTAAAGGAGGCGAAGCTTGTTGTTTCTTGACTCATAAATTTCCTAATCGTGTAAAGCGTAACCTAAAAAAATGGCTTATATAAAAATTGACCAGTATAATAACAAAATAAACAGACTGATGCACTATATTTATTAGATTAAATTCATAATTCGTTGAAATAACGCTGAAAAATAATGATTTAAAAAT
>CAZTYT010000129.1:0-6412 GCA_964618245.1 uncultured Legionella sp.
CATGTTGGGTTTTACCAAAAGAGCGAATAAGCTCAACACCCATTTGCTTAAACTGTTGGTGAGCCACTGCCAATACAATCCCGTCATAAGCATTGGCTGCAGGCTGTTCAATCAAAGTCAGGCCATATTCATGTGCAACCTCTGGCGCAGAAGCCCAAGGATCACAAATATCCACAGAAACGTTATACTCTTTTAGTTCATGAATAATATCAATGACACGCGTATTACGAATATCAGGACAGTTCTCCTTAAAGGTTAACCCCATCACCAATACTCTGGCACCTTGCACATGAATCCGTTCTTTAATCATCGATTTTATCAATTGGGAGACTACATAAGCGCCCATGCCATCATTGAGACGACGGCCTGCAAGAATAATTTCAGGATGATAACCAATCGCCTGGGCTTTATGCGTTAAATAATAAGGATCGACGCCAATGCAGTGCCCACCAACTAATCCTGGACGAAATGGCAAGAAATTCCACTTGGTTTCAGCCGCCTTTAATACAGACTCAGTATCTATACCCAATTTGTTAAAAATAATTGCCAACTCATTAATCAAAGCAATATTTAAATCACGCTGAGTATTTTCAATTACTTTAGCCGCCTCAGCCACCTTAATGCTTTCTACTTTATGGGTACCTGCAACAATGATTTGTTTATATAGCTCATCGACTACCTCTGCTACCTCCGGTGTGGATCCTGAGGTGACTTTCATAATCGCAGTCACACGATGGTTTTTGTCACCTGGATTAACACGTTCGGGACTGTAGCCGGCAAAAAAGTCTTGATTAAATTGCAAACCTGAGACTCTTTCAAGTACTGGAACACATACTTCCTCGACTGCACCGGGATAAACTGTAGATTCATAAATAACAATATCTCCCGCCTGCAAGAGGCGCCCCACTGTCTCACTTGCTTTAATAAGAGGTGTGAAATCAGGCTGTTTATATTCATCAATCGGCGTAGGCACAGTAACGATATAAGTATCACAAAAAGCGATTTCTTCAGGATCTGCGGTCAAATAGAGATGAGCAGCTTCTTGCAGCTGAGTTGAACTGACTTCCAAGGTGCTATCAATACCACTTTTTAATTCATCAATACGCTCTTTATTAATGTCAAATCCCATGACTGAGCGCAATTTTCCAAACTCTACTGCTAAAGGTAAACCAACATAACCTAAACCGATTATGGCAAGTTTTCTTTCATCGACTGATGTAAACATCAAAACCTCTTTTGTTCTTTATATACTGTTCTGCTATGGACTCGCCTGCTGAGTTTTAGGCCTGCGTTATCCCATAATAATCAAGATACCAATCCACAAAATGTCTTACCCCTACTTCCACAGGAGTTCCAGGACGATATCCTACATCCTGTTTAAGCGCTTCAACATCTGCATAAGTATCAGGTACATCACCAGGCTGCATGGGCAATAAATTCATGATGGCTTTTTTACCCAAACATGCCTCTAACACTTCAATATAGCGCAATAATTGCACAGGATTACTATTACCTATGTTATATACACGCCAAGGTGCGGAGCTAGTTCCAGGCTCTGGCGCATCACCTGACCAAGTTGGGTTAGGTTGAGCCACATGATCGTGGACGCGGATTATACCCTCAACGATATCATTAATATAGGTAAAATCACGGCGATGATTGCCAAAGTTAAAAACGTCGATTGGCTCGCCCTGAAGGATTTTGCGGGTAAAATTAAAAATTGCCATATCTGGCCTACCCCAAGGACCATACACAGTGAAAAAACGAAGTCCTGTAGTAGGCAATTGATATAAGTGACTATAAGTATGCGCCATTAACTCATTAGCTTTTTTGGTTGCTGCGTATAAGCTCAAAGGATGATCCACATTGTCATGCACAGAAAAAGGCATTGTCTTATTAGCGCCATAAACTGAGCTGGAAGAGGCATAAGACAAATGCTCTATGTGATGATGACGACATCCTTCCAAAATATTTACAAATCCTACCAAATTGCTATCCACATAAGCATGCGGATTTTCTAAAGAATAGCGTACTCCAGCTTGAGCACCCAAATGGATAACGCGTTCAAAATTGTGATCCGCAAATAATTGAGCAATTGCTGGGCGATCCGCTAACTCCAAACGGATAAATTTAAAATTTGCGAAGGCAGCCAATTTCTCCAAACGGGCTTGTTTAAGGCTCACTTCATAATAATCATTCAGATTATCAATCCCAATAACTTCATCACCTCTTTCGCATAATTTTTGCGCCACATGGAAACCAATAAAACCTGCAGCTCCGGTTACTAATACTTTCATGGAATAGACCTCAACTTACCCGTAATTTGGAGCTGATGAGCCACCACTCGGGCTAAATAATCAAATTCAATATTCACTATTTGCCCTACTTTTAATCCACCTAGAGTCGTTACCTCCAAGGTGTGGGGAACTAGCATCAGCTTGGCACTTTGTTTGGTGATTGTATTGATGGTTAAACTGACTCCATCAACTGTAATACTACCCTTAGGAACCAAATACAACATCGCATCAGGAGTAAAACCGCTTAGCTCAATTTCAATAAATTCATCCATTTCGATGATCTGGCTCACTTGCACCGTCGTATCCACATGACCACTGACATAGTGCCCTCCAAAACGCGTTGAAGCATGCATCGCTCGTTCGAGGTTCACTGTATCCCCTGAGGATAGACTACCTATATTAGTGCAACGTAAAGTTTCTGGAGAAATGTCAAAACAAAGTTGTGTTGATTCATTAGCAGGTAATAAAGTCAAACACACACCATTAACTGCAATACTCTCACCAACCTGCAAATTCGGCAAATTAGCAATAATAACCAAACGATTGGCACCCGCATGAGCCGAGTTAGTTATAATTACCCCTTTATTTTCAATAATGCCGGTAAACATTTAGACCCCGATGCTATTTTGCGCTAAATTGCAGCATAATAGCATATGGGAGGACACAGAGACAGTGTAAATTGAGTTGTAATTGTTTGCCTAATAACCTAAAGCCCTTAGCTATCAAGCGAAGAGAAAAACCCGATACTATAGACTTGATTGCTTAGCCTGGCGGCAAAGAGTAAAAGCCCTCTACAATTTATTCCTGGCTTAAATGAGTACGCCTTTCTTGCATTGTTTCTACACTATTAATCACGGTTTGCCTGCAAATTTCTTGCATAACCGGAATTTCTTTTAATGACATGCCTTCATGAATAGAATGAGCAATAAGAAAACTATCTTGCCATGCTTTTTCATTGGCTCTGGCTTTTGCCTTGATCCATAATGCTACCCATAAAAAGTGGAATTGCCATTTGTCGCGATGACGCTCCATTTCCTCAGCAAAAACATCTTGCATTGCATCTTCTAAACGACATACCCGAATTCCATCCACATAACTGCTGTGGTGATTTACTATCTTGTCAATTAAAGGATTTTCCAAATACCAGGATTCAGTAAATGCTTTGTGTTTTAACCAGGATTTAGAACGCTGCAATGATTGATTAATTGCCTCTTGCGTGAAAGGGGTAATCTGTATACCCAATTGCTCAAAAAGATAATCAATATCCAATTTTTTCGGTCGAATACGTACGCCTAAAAATTCCTGAATATCTAAAAATTGAATACTTGGGATTTCGCCTTGCTCAATGGTTACTGCTAAAAAGTGCTCAACCATCAAAAGGAAATAAGATAAATCCACTTCACGCAAAGTAACACTTTCATCAAAAGCACGATGATAATATTCTTTGATATCTGCTGGGGCTATGACCGGAGTAATCCAAGCATCTTTTAGACCTACACCATATTTTATTAATAAGCCACAAAGCCGATTTTGACGTGGTTTACGTACATGAAGAAATAACCCTTGTGATCCAGTGCCATCTACTTCTGTCGCCAAGGCTTTAAGCTTGGCTTCTTTCGGCTCCGGAACAAACACTACACCTTTTTTTCGCTGAATTTTTATCCAATTATTAAATAAGGAATGGTAACGTGGTGGATACCAATGCATGATAGTTTGTAAGCGTGACAAAGAAGCTGATGAAAAAGTAACTTGCCCCATGATTTGATCTAACGTTTCAATGGCAATTTCACGTACTTCTTCTTTAGGATGTAATAAAGTAAGAAGGCCAATGTCAGCCCCCTCTTTAATACTATAAAGATCGAGGATCAAATCAGCGAAAAAATCAGCAGGCATGGCATAACTCTGAGCGAAAAAATTCTCTGCTATATCAAAAACAGACAAATCAGCCAACTCAAATATTAAATCACGAATAGAATCCAAGTGAGAGGCCTGGTTTGGATCAGTAATTAACTCTTCTTCCTGATTGGCCAAGTTAAAATAGGCTTCTTTTAGTGCCTCGGTTAAATCGACATGAGCTTCATAGAAAGAATTTAATATAGGTAACCAAAAACTCAATGAATGTTTCTGTGTATCAATATAATTCGCCAAATGATCCATCAGCTGGTTTAATACTTTAGCGCTAACTTTATTATCAACATCAGCAGCTCCTTGCAATTGGGCAACACAGATATCCAATGCAAAGATACAAGCAGAATATACGGGCAATCCTTCATCTAACTGCTCATTTAAATTATTGATGATATCAATTAACTTGAATGCAAGCTCAGGTTGTTGAAAAAATAATGTATATAATTCTGGATTTGGATCTGCTTTTTGTTCAATCAATGCGGCCATTTCCGCCAGTAAATGTTGCAACTCTGTCGTATCATTGCTCATATTTTTTAGGTACCTGTCTTGGCTTGCCATCGTCATCTATGGCAACAAAAACGAAAACGCCTTCGGTCACTTGATAGCGTTCACGTTGCGTTGCTGGAAGCGCCCACACTTCAACGCTCATTGTCATTGAAGTATTTCCTTGCTTGATTAGGGAAACATAGCAACTGATTACATCCCCAACATGCACCGGCTTTAAAAAATTCATCGAGTGAATCGATACTGTAGCGACTCGACCCAAAGCTAACTTTTTAGCCAAAACACCTGCAGCCAAATCCATTTGTGACACTATCCAACCACCAAAGATGTCACCATTGGCATTTGTATTAGCAGGCATAGCCAAAGTTTGAATGGTCAATTCGCCTTTGGGGGAATTTTTCATTGTTCTATCAAATCCTTATGAATAATAGGCAAAAACCAGCAAGCACATCACAGAGCAATTTTTGCCTTTTTTAATACATCCATGTATTACTAATTACGTTTTAATTTTGCCAAAGCGTCAGCCATTGCCGTATTAAAAACAGTCTTTTTAACTGGCTCTGGTTTTTTAACCACTGGTGCTTTTTTCTTATGCTCATCTTTCCTGGGCTCATGCGCTTTTTTAAGCTCTGCCGATTTTATTTTTTTCTTAACCACCGGAGCCGAAGCCTCTTCATCCAATCTCATACTTAGCCCAATGCGTTTGCGCTCCTTATCTACTTCAACGACTTTCACCGTCACAATATCACCGGCTTTAACCACAGTGCGTGGATCGGTGATAAATTTATTCGTCATCGCAGAAATATGAACTAGGCCATCTTGATGCACGCCAATATCAACAAAGGCGCCAAAATTAGTGACATTGCTAACTACGCCTTCCAAAATCATACCTTCATGCAAGTGAGTAATGTCTTCAACACCCTCTTTAAATTGCGCAGTTTTAAATTCAGGTCTTGGATCTCGGCCTGGTTTTTCCAGTTCACGTAACACATCTCTAATAGTAGGTAATCCAAATTGCTCATCGACAAATTGCTCAGCATTAACGCTATTTAACACCTCTCTATTGCCAATTAGTTGAGAAATCTCCACTTTTTTATCAGCAATGATTTTTTCTACTAAAGGATATGCTTCAGGATGTACGCATGAAGCATCTAAAGGATTATCCCCATTCATAATACGCAAGAAACCAGCTGCTTGTTGAAATGCTTTCTCGCCCATGCGGTTAATTTCTTTCAATTCCATACGATTACGGAATACACCATGTTCATTGCGATATTGAACAATGTTTTTTGCCAAGGACTCATTAAGACCTGAAACATGGGACAATAAGGCAGCTGATGCAGTGTTAACATCAACTCCCACCGCGTTTACACAATCCTCAACAACCCCATCCAGGCAACGTGCCAACCGAGTTTGATTGACATCGTGCTGATACTGGCCCACTCCAATAGACTTAGCTTCAATTTTCACCAATTCAGCTAAAGGATCTTGTAAACGACGCGCAATAGAAACAGCACCTCTGAGCGTTACATCCAAATCAGGAAATTCTTCCGCAGCCACTGCAGACGCTGAATAAACCGATGCGCCCGCTTCACTAACAATTACTTTAGTCAATTGTAAGTCAGGGTACATTTTAATTAAATCAGCAACCAAACGCTCTGTTTCACGGGAACCAGTACCATTACCAATACTCAGTAAATTGA
>CAZTYT010000130.1:0-6374 GCA_964618245.1 uncultured Legionella sp.
GCAATATTTGGTTACGGCATGTGCTTACTTGGGAGAATAAGGTGATCTAAATTGCTCGCCTCGATTTTATTTAAGGAGGCTCGATGAAAAAAATGTTTTGTTGAAAAATAATCGATCAAAAGATTTGGCGACAGCGACCAGTTATCCACAAATTCTGTGGATAACTCTGTGGGAAGCTTATTAATATCATTAAGACAAGCTTAATAACATCCATGCAACAAAACGAAACACTCAAGTGTTTATCATCATTTCTATCGAAAATAATACAATGCAACAGTAAGCTCACAAACAAATAAAATTACTGTAGCAGCTACAATAAAAGGAAAAATAAACCTTTTTTTACTTTTAGCTTTTCCACCTGCTGCCAACTGATTAGTATTCTCCAAGCGAGAACTCAGAATATTTATAATGGCATCCAGGATCGATTCATAACATTGGTTATATTCCAGATTGCGTAGCCTGCTCAGTAATATGCATAAAACCACCGTTGGGGCACTGCTAACTACGGTTAAAGAACATGGTCTATTTTTAATGACGCGCATTTCACCAATGGTTTGACCACTTGATAAACTTCCTATCAAACAGGATGCCCCTTCTGCTGTTTTATAAAGATTGGCTGTTCCGGAAATGATGATAAATAAATAATCGCTATTTTGCCCCTCTTTAAGTAAAGCTTCCCCTGCTTTATAGGTGGTTCGATGAGACAGTGTCATAAATGTATTAAAATTTTTATCTGATAACCCTCTTAATAATTCACAATTTCTTAAAATAGCAATTTCTTCCGCTGAAAAATTCATAGCTTCATTTCCATTTATTTTATAAATGACAATCACTTTCATTAACTGGATCCAGGCTTTCTTCCTGGGGTAGAGAAGGATGGGATTTAAAGTGTCGAGCCCATGCAGTTGCAGAAATACCTGTAATTTGCCCCACTCTATTTTGGGCTTTGAATTCAACCATGGTCATACCGGTTTGGGCTTTAAACTCGTCATTGAATTGTGGATTAAGCAGTTTTTGCTCTACAATTTCATTCATGTATTTAATATGCTCAATCATTAGTGATTGAATTTCATGAGGACAAGTTGCTTTAATATTTTTTGAAACAATTTTTGCAGCTTCTTTAAGCACATCAGGATCATTAGACATTAATTTCGAGGCTAATTCAGGAAAAGTACTTGAGAAATCCTTTCCATAATACTTAGCAATTTGTGTTTTTTTGGTTTCAATACTTAGTATTTCAAGTTGCTTAAGATATTGACCGTTTTTTTCACTAATGGCTAATGCTTCCTGAATAAATTGGTCTACCATGTTTGTGATGCTTTCTTCAAGAATATTTAATTCATTCACTAAAGAAGATAACACCGTCTCTAGCGCTTTTCTATGTGTTTCAAGCATGTTTGAAGCAGGATTTTTTTGTCGATAAGATTGTGCGGTTTCAACAATAGTTGTTATTACCGGGCCTAATAAGACATCATGAATTTGCTGCTCGGTGAGTTTAGTATGTTCAATGAGTAGGCATACTAATTTTTGACGAGGCTGTTCCCACATTCCATAAGTAGATAATTTCATAGTTGTCCTTACGTAATTAACCAAACTGAATTTTTGTTTTTCTAATAAAATATTTTCTATGTCTGTATCTTTAAGACACCGAGCCACTTTTATCGCAATATTTAACGTTTTTTTATCAAATTTGGGATTATTCACCAGCATATTAATAATATCTTTAAACCGTCTAACTGTAGCCATAACGATAGGTGTTGCACCACCTTGCATATCAAAATTGACTATATCAACAAATGGAGGGCCTATTTCTAGCATTAAATCTAATGAAGGCCCCTCTTCTTTCTCATTGGGATCAACTCCAGCGCCCAACCGAGCTTCCACAGCCTGCAAATTGCCAGCCATAACTGAGCGATAGAGCGGCACAAAATTTGGAGTATCATGTTCATTAACCAAACGACCCAATCGCTTTTCATGCTCTTCAATTTGCTTGTATAATAATTGTTGTCTCTCAACAGGTAATCTTTTGACGTGTTTATAGGAAGTGATTGCCATAGAGGTATGTGTAAAATTGGGGCAATTAGCTAACATCTCATTTGTAACTGGCTCACCTTTAAAGGAAATTAAAAAATTTAAATTCGTAACATCGAGCTCATTATCAAAGAAGAAACTCCCCAGATTAGGATAAATTGTATCGGAATTCTTACCAACTAGCTCTAAACCCACTGCCTGGTCTAATAAATCACCTATCTGTTGCCAATAGGCTTTTTTCATCCCCCCTAAATTTTGTTGAGCCTTTTCTTTATCATGCTGCAGTTTTTTTATTGATGTAACCAATTGATCCACAATAATGGATAGTTTATCTAAAGGAAGATTATCTATATTGGCTTCAACATGAATGATACGTATAAGTCGGTAAATATTGTTTTTCAATTCAGTGTCATGTGGGAAATCAATGAACTTAAGGACATTATCTTCTAGCTGGCTTAATAAATTGTCAGCCTCATCAGTAAGAAACTTAAAAGCAGAACTTAATCTAAAATGGGTAGACAAGACATCTAAAATTTCCTGTTTTTGCGCACTTGTTAAATACGAATCGAAAGCTTCTTCCCGAAAATTTTTTTTAAAATCGAGCTTGGCTTGGGTAAATCTGCCGCAGAATTTAAATGAAACATCACTTATTGCTTTCCTTATTTCCTCATGCTTCATCTGTAAAATCCCTTTTTGCAGTATTATCAAGATACGGAAAACCAGTCTTACTAATTCCACTAAAAAAATCAATCTTCATAAAGAAGATAGTGTAAAATATAAATAAGCAGTCATTGAAATTGGAATTTTATGTGCCTGGCATTAATCGCAATTAATCAGCATCCACTTTATCCGCTTATCATTTTATCCAACCGGGATGAATATTATCGCCGATGTTCTGCCTCAGCTCACTACTGGGAAGAGGCTCCCTATGTTTTTGCTGGTAAGGATCTCGAATGCAATGGTACCTGGATAGGAGTTAATCAAAAAGGAAATTTTTCATTAGTCACTAACTACAGGCAACCCAGCACTTATAACCCAACTCTCACTTCTCGTGGACTATTGGTAAAAAACTATTTGCTAAAAACGAAAGGCTCACCTGATGGTTACATAAAAAATATTATGAACGACGCTAAAAAGTTTAATCTATTCAATCTTATCGTAGGGAATAAGAAAGAGCTTATTTATTATTCCAACACACAAAAACGAGCAAAAAAACTTACCACGGGTCTATATGGTCTTAGTAACCATCTTTTAGATACCCCATGGTACAAAATGCTAAGAGCTAAAGAACTATTTTACCAAAAAAACCAAAAATTATTACAAAATGAAATGCCTGAAGCCATTGGCAATTTGCTGCTTCCAATTTTAGAAGATAAAACACTAGCTCCTGATAGTTTATTACCAGATACTGGAGTAACAAGATCAATAGAAAAGCAACTCAGTTCTATTTTTGTTAATATACCCGAGATTCAATATGGAACTCGCTCCTCTACTTTAATTTTGTTTGGATTAGATAGCATCTTTTTTACAGAAAAAATATTTAAAGAAACTTATGCTCTCTCCTGTCAAACCAGAAAAATTGAGCTGGCCAGCTGAATCGGCGAGGATTATTTGAGCACATTGATTATTTGTTGGATTTTACTTTAGACTATATCTCTTCGTTATATTTAAATATTAAGAATAATAAAATGAAACAAATTCCTTTAGAAAAATACTTTGAAATAATTAACTTATTTTTTTCTGGTTTAGCCCCCCCTCACCAATGAAGAAAAAAATAATTTTTTGCATGAAATATATTTAGCTCATATTAAAGCCTTCGCTTATTCAAATCTTGAATTACGTCAGCTAGCCAGACAACACCCAGTGCAACGAACAAAATTATCCTTTTTCTGTTATCAAGATTTACTAACTAAACCCCAACAAGGCGGTTTTTGTTTCCAAACGGCATCTCTACTTCACGATGTATTAAGCCAACTTGGATACAATGTATCATTTTGTGCTGCACGAATTATTTTAGGAATACCTCCTAACAGTCCTGATGTTCTTGCTCTTCCACCCACTCATTTGGTCTTGATGGTTAAACTCGATGATAGAAGCTATCTCTTAGACCCAGGATTAGGATCTTCTGCGCCTCTAAGCCCTATTCTTATTCCTGAAACAGAAAGCTTAATAAACGACAACCGGTTTTATTTTGATAAAGCTGAAAATGTCTTTGTTTTACAAAGAGCAACTCGTCAAAATGGTTGGTTCAATTTAATGCAAACTGACCTGAAGCCTCTATCTCAAAAAGAAGTCTCCTTAAATTTATTCAAACTTCAGCTTCACCCAACTCCAATTGGTATTCGCGATGCTAAAACTTTGGTAGGTAAAATCACTGAAAATGGGAGAAAGTCTTTATTATGGGAACTTCAATCCGATATATTTAAATACATCTGCCAGGAAGAAAATACACGCACAGAAACAGTATTAACTGTCGAGCAAGCTCAGCAAATGCTAGTCACTGAGTTTAATATACAACATGTTACTTTGAATGAACTCAAATTACATTGTTCTGCCACAGTATTACCATTACCACAAAAAAACTGGACCATTAATTTCCCTATTGATAACAATGAGCGAGAAGAGTTAGCTAGAAATTTTTCATGCAGCTAAGGTTGTTGGGCCAAAGCCCATCAACCTTGAAAAGATACTATTTTGCCAGTGTTTCGAATAAAAACCAGACACGTCTTTCAGTTTCATCAATGTAATTTTCTAAAATACTTGTCGTCGCGACATCATTTCGCTCACTGCAAATTTCATGAATTGAACGCATATGTAACAGGAAATTTTTATTATCCTGCAACAATTCCTGCAGCATAGCGTCAGGACCTAAGGTTTCGTTAGAATCTCTTATTGTTTTTAATTCTTTAATTTGACCAACGGATTGAATTGTTTTTTCACCCAGTTTACGTACTCGTTCTGCCAATACATCAATCATTGGAAAAATTTGCTCACTATGCTCATCTAATAACAAATGATAATCCCGATAATGAGGCCCAGACATGTGCCAGTGAAAATTCTTGGTTTTCACAAACAAAGCAAAAGTATCTGCAACCAATGGATTAAGCGCTTTAGCAATTGCTCGACGATCTTTTATATCTAAATCATTAGGCGTAGCAAGCATAATTGGCTCCATTTTTTTCATTTTAATCTCCTATTCACCAGAACAGAGTTCGTCCTTGAAAAATGTGATCTTTATAAATATAGACCAATAAAAAGCTTGCATACGCCATTTAAGCCTAACTCATTGAAGAATTTAGCAAAATTTTTTGTTCTCGATACATCAGAAACAAAAAACCAGCCACACCAAATGCTAAAGTAACAGGAATAACGCCAATGCCATAGGCAAATGCTTCTGTAACATTTACGCCACCAAAAGCATGAATGATTAAACCAATCAGGGTATGAAAACCATAACCAAAAACCATGATAATCATATTGGCTACCGCAGTGGCAATTCCAGCGAGATTCTCTGGCACATAAGTTGAAGCTTTATAAATGGCCAAAATCTGATAAGCGCAACATACACCAACTAAAATAAAACTAACAGTAATGCTAGGCACTGTTAATTTTCCAATAATCAAACCGGTAAAAGCAATACACATCATCATCCCGGCAGTAATGATTGTTTCCAGATAATACCCGGTTTTCTCTGCAATTAAACCTAGAATTGGCGCACCAAAACACATACCAATATAAATCATTGAGGGAAGATAACTGGCCATAGCAGGACTCAAATGATAATACTGCTTTAGAAACCCTGAACCCCACACATCAGAAAATCCTTCTAATGGACCAAGCATTAAACCTGCAAAGCAACATAGCATAATGACTTTAGGATTAGCGAAAACAGTTTTTACATTGGAAAATACTGTACCGTGTTCTTCTGATTTAACCTCTGGGACAATTAAATAAGTAATACAAGCCAATACAACACCTAACCCAGCAAAAAACTCAACCACTGCTTTATAACCCCAAGCCTGACACATGTAGTTCACTGGCCCACCGCCATAAATTGCACCAATAAGACCAATCATCACTGAGAAGCTCAACATTCGAGAGAAATATTGTTCGGAAAAGGTCATACGAATTATTTTAAAAACACCGAGGATGGCGGCTGATGAGCCAATCCCTATCAAGGCTCTTCCAGCAAGCGGATAGATCCAGTTATCAGCATAAATAATGGGCAATAACCCCATAACAGTTAACAAAATGCAAGCCGTCATGACTTTTCTAGGACCAAATCGATCCAGCATGATACCGATTGGTAAATGCATCAAAGAATAACCAATGTAATAGACTCC
>CAZTYT010000131.1:0-6276 GCA_964618245.1 uncultured Legionella sp.
AAGCTGCAACTATTACTGAAAATAATCAATTACTTGATCAGCTAGATACGGCATTAGAAAATATTACTGATATAGTATCTGGTTTAGGTTCTCGATTGAATCAAGTAAGCAGTTCTGCTAATGCGAATGAAAATTTAATTATTGCCAGTAAAGCAACTTTAAAGACTTTAACTGAAGCTGATCCAACGGTTGCTGCTTCGGAATTCAATGAACAGTTAGTCAATTTGCAAGCAGCTCAAGAAAGTTTTGTACGTATACAAAACTTATCTTTGTTTAATTATATTTAATAAAGAAAAAAACAAGTATTTCTTACGGTTGTATTTTTCTCAGAGTTCACGTGGCTAGGCCACGTGAAGCCCGGAGATTCAGACAAGCTCACTAAACCCTGTAGTCAAACCCTGAGAATTCCTCAAACACCATTTATTGTTACATTAAATTTTTCCACGTAACGGTGAATGCTTTAGCCAATAATTAGCAATATCAATGCGTTTGGTAATCCAAATATCTTCATACTGCATTAAATGTCCTAAAAATTGCTTAAGAGCTTGGCAGTGGGCAGGCCTTCCACTTATTCGTGGATGAAGTCCTATTGTCATGATACCAAGGCGTTTTTCAGCATACAGGTAGTTAAAACTATTCATGAGTTGTTCAAAAAAATTCTGGGGACTAGAAAAACCTGGTGTGGTTGTAAATTTGAAATCATTGCAATCAAGCGAGTAAGGAATAACCAAGTGATTCTGAATATAAAAAGGTAGCTCATCCGCATAACTGTCTGAATCATACAGAAAGCCTCCGATTTCTAACAGTAAATCACGGGTGTTCTCGCTGCGTCGGCCTGTATACCAGCCAACAACTCTTTGGCCGGTTAATTTTTCCAGGGTTTCTATGCAGAGAAGCATATGTTCTTTTTCAACAACTTTAGGGATAGCGGCATAATCTATCCAACGCCAACCATGACCGGCTACCTCATGATCATGTTGCGCAAGATAAAGAGAAAATAATGGGTTAAGGGTTAGCGCTTGTCCAGCAATAAAAAAAGTGAGCGGTATTTTATAAGAATCGAATAAACGTAAAAGACGCCAAATACCCACGCGACTACCATATTCATAATAAGACTCAATACTTAAGTTACGCATGCCCAACGGTTTTGCAGTAAAAGGAAAGTCAGTACCAGCCGTTTCAGCATAAGTATCCCCATTAAGTAGTGAAAGCTCTGAGCCTTCTTCGTAATTAATGACAAAGCTTATCGCTACTTTAGCATCATTAGGCCATAAAAACTCATGCTCTTTTGCCCCATATCCAATCATATTCCGCATCAAGCACATCCAATTTGTTATATTTAAGCTGCTGACCTAATTATAGTCAAATTAGGTGAGGGGAATGGTTTATTTTTTTTAAATGAATTCTATATTCAGGCTGCCATTGCCAATTTTTTGCCTCATTGATTTGGATATTGAAAGAGTCCACTAGTTTCTCCTTTAAATCATTTTTAGTGCTGTACATTAAAGTAAACTCAGTTGTATTTTCGATAAGTGGTGAAATCAAAAAACCCGATTTAGCCATATTAGCAATTAATCGATATTGCTTCCGGCTACCATCATGTAAATTGAGGGTAATGTATAATGGAGCAGGCTTAAAAAATAGCGTAGCAATTTGATTAAAAATTGTGGGAAATATCTCTATTTCCATAAATAAAGGCTCTTTTGAGGGGGGTAGAACGACTTTTTCCCCTAGAAAATGTTTTTGTTTGCTTATTGATTTAAGAAACTGTTTAATTTGTGTCATCTGCTTTTTTTTGTGCAAAAATAAGAAGTTATGCTCCAGTTGCACAGGTCTGTAGTTTACTAAAATAGAAGGCCAGCTAAGCCCATCTTCTAAAGACGGAAGCCGATCATCAATAGGTTCAACTTTAAATATCAGGTTATCTGGCTGATCAATACTTTCAAGATGTTTTTGATTTAATTGGGCTTGATATGCATTAAAAACAGAATAACTTTGAAATATTGGCCGAGGTGACCAGCGATTGGGAGAAGCAAGCAAATAGGCTTGATTATAGGAATAAATATCAGTAGTTCCAGTAAAAGCTGGCAAGGGCATTTGAGTATGAAGAAAACCCATTGCCAGGTTAAAATCTTGTTTGAGCCATTCTTTATGTAAAATCCGGTTTTTGATCCCATTCCAAGTTGAAGTGTAATTGGAAATAAAATTGCCATAGAGCGATATTTTTGTGTAATGGCCTATGATAAAAATACTGGTTCCCATCGAGCAAAGGATAAATAGAGTTATCCATCGATAGTTAAAAATAAAGGGCAAAAGTAAAGTTGCAATTATAAGTGATGTGGCTGGTATCAGGGCATGCCCATAATGGCGAGCAAAACCTGCTTTAAATGACATAAATAAGAAAATTAAAAATAGTGCAAATAAAAATATCTTTTGTAAGCCTATGACTTGTTTTTGTAGACTGATCAGACTGAGCAAGAGAAGGCTATTGGCGATGTATAAAAAGATTTCCATATAATCCAAATCAAGTGCCATTGCTTGGGTAAAATTGCTTGCCATGGAGAGTGTGGTGGTAATGTAGGAGGGAACTGTATGTAATGATTGGCCTATTCCTATCCAAAAGAAAAGCATGGAAAATAATGGCACAGTTACAGCAATACACGCGTTTTTTACTTGGCGCCGAAAACAAAAAAATAAAAACGATAAAAAAATGATGGCTGCACATAAGATTAATAGAGTGCCTTTTACTAAAACCAGTAAACCCAATGGAGCAAATAAAATTATTTTTTGCAAGGATTTAAGTGATCCAAAGCGCAAGCAACAATTTAAACCAACTAGAAAGGGATAGGAGTAAAGCAGGGAGTCACGTGCATAGAGCATTAAAAAAAGTGTTATCGCAAAAAAGGCTCCCCAATGCCAATGACTACTTCTCATCAGATACATTAAGCTTAGCCAATAGCAGATGGCTAAATAAAAACTGCCACCAATCATCCAGTTATCAAGTGCAGGATGATAAACTTTAGTGTAAATAAAAGAATAGGGCCCCAGAGTGAAGATGATCTCTTTACCAAAAGCCAATCCTTGAGTGACGGCCTGATTTAAAGCCAATGCCCAAGACATATCAATATTGGCTGCAGGCATTTTCGGAGAAAAAGGAACAAATAAACTAATAAAAACACAAAGCAGTAAAAGCTTGCAGAAACCAGCAATAAACGGTTCTGTTTTAGTAAATAAATGACTCATTGGGCTTCCTCTTTCCCTTTACTCGCAATAACCAGGTACATTGAACCACAATAAAGGGCATAAGGGTATATTCATTAACCTAGCTCAAAGGTAGTAATCCCATAAATTTCATGCATGGGTAACAATGGAGGCTCTTTTAAATACATTCTGGCAGTGGCAAATACTTCATTCATTTTATATTTTTTCACCAGCTCTACCGCCGCAGGATTATTTTCTGGAATATCTAAAAATACTGCTTCTCCTTGCGCATGATTCACCAAATGCTCAAAAAGTTTTTCAGCAATGGTTGCTGTGTCCGCAAAAAGTGGGCCAATCTTATATCCTGAGAAGCACTTGCGAATGACACCATACCCTTTCAATTGATTATTTTGCCTGTAACCTAAGGCAAGGGCTTGGGGCTGTTTAATCCAACACGAAAGAAATTGTGGCCGTGGAGCAGGGAAATGACGCCTATCATAATTGGTTAATTCAGAGAAAGGTATGGTTTTTAAGTCAATGAGGCTAGGATCAATACTTAAATTAAAATGCCCATTCGCCATAGTATATCGCGTATTTTTATGTGCAAATTGATAACCTATGCGAGCATAGTTATCCACCATGTCTAATACCCCATCGATGCCAGCGTTACGTTTGCCAACATAGTCCAGACGTCTGCGAGTTAATTCCATTCCTAAACCTTGATGGCGATAGTTTTTATCTACAATATAAAAGCCACAAAAAGCAAATTGATCATCATAAACTACCGCCGAACCCACTGCGATGATGTTGCCATCAAGCTTACCAGCAAAAAAACCATGTGGATCGGTTTGATAAAAGCACTCGGCATCATGTAACCCAGGATTCCAGCCTTCCTGTTTAGCCCAGTCAATTGCTATCTTTACTTCAGCTGGAGTCATCACTTCCACTTGATAGTTCGCCATAATAGTCTCATTAATCTCTTTCCTTAAATTTAAGAATAAAATAGCTTTCAATCAAAGTAAAAGTTAATTAAAAAAAGGGCGTAGTCGTTTGGCTGTCGCTCGTTGTTCTAATTGTTCATTAGTGAGTGGTTTGAAATAATGCGGAGAGTAGTGCGGGGCAAGATGAGGGGGAGGTAGTGTAGAAAGTATTTCTTCAGCTTTTTGTAATAATAAGTGAAGATTCTCTTCCATTACGTGCTTACTATTGATTTTATGGTAAAGCACCTTTGCTAACCCTAAGCCATGCAGAATCGCTTGGTGAAATTGGGAAATTGGGCCTCTTAATGCCGCAATGTGATCCAGCAGGGGGCCCGCCACCTGATTTGCAGGTATTTGCTGAAGTTTGGTATGCATTTGTTTTAGTAAATTGGTTAAATGTTCTTGATGTTGTTCCAGCTTATGCAATCCAGCAGTTAAGCGGTTTTTTTTATTTTTTAATTCAAAAGCAGCATGTTGAATTTGATAATGATGTGCAACGCGGGATAACGAGCTGACTAATAGAGAAAGAATATGCAACACCTGTTTTAAATCATCATTCCCGAGCATATATTCCAATCTATCAATGTTCATTGCTGCTGAGTGTTGAGGTTGAATACCTAAAAGATACAACAGGTTATGATCAATATTTAAGAGTAACCCCAAGGTATCCTGGCAACTTAAGCGGTATTGAAGAGTTAATTGAATTTGGCAAATACTGTCCTCCAAAGAAGGAATAGTTTCTTCATCTGAATTTTGCAACAGGTCATTTAAAATAACTTGGGACAAATTCAAATTTTTTTCTGCTTCATTTAACAATATGTGTATTTTTTCGATAGGCATTTATTTATCTCAATACATTATTACATTTAGTTTTTTACGCTATAGTTATAATTTTACACCTTTTTATAATGGTAGGAAGATGGTTCAACTTAAAGGAACAAAGCGGTACGTATTTTATTATCAATTATTGTTTATATTTATTAGTGGATGGTTAGCATCGGTATCGTATTGTGCGTCCAGTTTACAATATACAGTTTTTGATAATAGGACACTGAACAATGTTTTTAATGCCTATTTAGCAGAACCACCCAGACATTACAGCCTTAGTGATGTAAGTCCCGAATTGCAACCTGCTCTTAAAATTGCAACGATTGATAATTTTGATATTGCAGGTATAAAAAAAATACGTCAAAGATTAGATGCTCAATTTCGCAATCCAAAAACTTTACCTCAAGATCCAGCTGTGAAAGTATATGATAAATACGTGGACTCAGGAGTTCGTGTGCGTATTTATGAACCAGTGGACCATTCTAACCCTGATTCTAAAAAGTTTCCCGTTATTCTATGGATTCATGGCGGGGGAATGGTTATTGGTTTCCCTGAGATTTATGAAGCACAAAGTATTCATTTCGCTAAAGAGGTACAAGCAGTGGTTGTGGCTGTAGACTATCGTTTGGCGCCAGAATATCCTTATCCTGCAGCCCTAAATGATTGCTATGCTACCCTTAAATGGATAGTAAAAAATGCAAAGGGATTAAATATAGACTCTTCTCGAATAGCAGTTGTTGGGGGTAGTGCTGGTGGGAATCTTGCCATAGCGCTTGCTTTAAAAGCTCGTGATGAAAAAGGTCCTCAAATTAAGGTCTTAATGCCATTTTATCCGATGTTAGATCATACAAACTCTACTGCCTCAGGACGCTCTGTTTTTGCTGAGCCAATGTTAACCAGTGAAGCTTTAAAGCAAAACTGGGCTCATTATTTGCGCAACGTTGCTCCAAACCAAGTGCCAAAATATGCAGATCCTATTTTAGAGACTGACTGGAAAAATTTACCCCCAGTTTATACCTTTATTGGAGATATCGATCCTTTACGTGACCCAACATTGATTTTTGCTGATAAGTTACATCACTCAGGTGTGCCATTTGTATTACGTCTTTACAAAGGTGCATATCATGCATTTGACTTATATGCGCCTACAGCTCCTATAAGCATGGATGCAATGAATCAGGTTATTTTTATCCTTCAGCGTGCATTGGCTTTAAATTTAGCGAATCCTTATCGGGATTAATCTAATTTAATAGAAAAGCCATCTTTT
>CAZTYT010000132.1:0-6274 GCA_964618245.1 uncultured Legionella sp.
TCATTGCTGCTCATCGTTTAAACCTCTATTTGTTGCTATTAACTTAAGAATAGCACATCGTATAATTAAAGTACCAAACCGATAAAGTAGTAGTACTTTTGGCCTAATTTCAGCTACTATAGATTGTATCAAGCTTGGGCGAATAGCCAATCAAGCATTCAATAAATTTACATTAACTTTGCAAAATTAATAATTTATGAACAAAAATGACTTTTGTTATATGCTGCGTGGAGAGCATATAGGTGATCTGGAGAAAAAAGATTTCCTATTGCTTAAACCTATTGCCCAAACAGGGAAAAAACATGACCGGGCTCTTTTGTTAATCCATGGATTTTCTTCAACCCCTGCTGTTTATCGCCAATTAATACCTTTGTTAAAAGGTTATGATGCCATTTTTTGCCCTAAACTTCCCGGGCATGCAGAAAGCATCGAAGCCTTTTCTCATGTCACTGCCGAAGATTGGCTTTCTTTTATTACCCAGACTTGTATTGAATTATTTGCTCAATACCAAAAAGTGGATGTGGTTGGCTTATCATTAGGTGGTTTGCTGGCTAGTAAATTAAGTGAACAATTTGCCTTTAACCACTTATTTCTTTTGGCCCCTGCTTTAAAATTAAAAATGAAAATCGATTTACAATTAAAATTAGCCACTTTGTTTCAACGTTTAGGGTTTAAAGAATTAAGGGGAGCAGCAGGCAACCTGATAACGAATAACCAGGCAGAAATTTCTTATAAAAAACTTCCCCTTAGCACCATTATGGAAATGCTCAAACTGGTAATCCAAAATTGTTGGATCCCGCCTACTGTTCCAACTGATCTTTTTTTGGGTAGACATGATGAAGTAGTGGATTCCGAGTATCTGGAAAAATTATTCAATAAGTTACCGAATGTGACTATCCACTGGCTGGAGAACTCCGCTCATGTACTTCCCTTAGATCATGATCTGGAGCAAATTGCTGTTTGTATTAATAATACATTTTAGGGCGGAGTGCCTTGGCTTGTATAAAATGAGCAAATAACGTACAATTGCGCTTTTTTGTATATTATTTAGGCAAATGAAATGTTCTTTAAAGCACAAGAAAACCACCATCCAAGAATTTTATTAGAAGATCAACATCAAGAAAACCCCATAAAAATAAAAGACTTTAATAGAAATGATCTTCTTTCTGTCGGCTTTACAGAAGAGCAATTAAACAAACTATCTCCAACAATATCAAACTATTTTCTTTTTTTAATGGATCCCATACTTAATACAAACGAAGCACCCATTCTTGATTCCGAAGGCAATCTAGTAAACAGAATGAATATACTTTTTCGTAGAGGCTTTACTCCAGAGCAATTAATAGAGCTAGGAACATCTGTGAAGGTTAAGTCTAAAAAGAATCCTCGTCCAATTGTAGGGATACAAGTTTTAAGCCATTTACTTGTTCTTGAAAAGGATAAAGATGGGAATGTGCTGTGGAGTGTTGGGGGATTTCCCAAAACCAAACTTTGTAAAGTGCTACAGGCCGGTTTTACTCCGGATCAACTAACAACCATTTCAACAAAATGCGCCAACAAGTACAATCTTATTGCGCTTTATGCACTCGTTACAGCCCCTTGCCAAGAGAACTCTTTTGGCTATGGAGAACCTTCACCAGCATTAACTGTAACGATCGACCAATACCTTCAAGCAGGTATTACAAGAGACGATTTAGCCCAAATATTAAGTAGCGTTGGAAGCACAAATACTCTTATTACGATGGAAAAACTGCTACAACCCTGGTTTAACGTTTCCACCTTGGTTGAGTATTTCATCAGCTTAAAATTTACCCTCAATGATTTAATCAAAATAAGCTCTAAGGATGGTGGCGGAAAGAGCCTACAGGCATTAATTGACTTAATCACCCCTCGCAATAATGTATTAGAAAGCGCTGATTTTAAGTTACTTATTGATGCTGGTTTTACCGTACAACATTTGGTAAAAATCATGACCCATGATGGCGGTTCCAAAAATTTGGAAGCGTTGTTATTATTATTGAAGCCACTGCCTGAAGCGTACCAACCCTATAACGAACCGGTCACCTCTTTGCAATTGCTTATGCAGGCGGATTTTACTAAAGATAATATCGTACATGTTTTAGATTCGGACGGAGGCTCAAAAAATCTGAAAGCCCTGCTTTCTTGTATCATTCCCCTCAAGGATAAAGCTAACCAATTTCAATACGATGCTCAAAACTATGTAATTAATGGACTGCAATTGCTTAAGCAAAATAAGGTTGATTCATTAACTGCAACTCAAATTCTTAATGGAACAGGGGGGGCTAAAAATTTTAAAGCGCTACAATGTTTCCTTGCTAATCGGGATAATTATACTTTTCTGCAAGAAACCGCTGGAGGTATACAAGCAATTACCACTCTTCTGAAACACAACGCAAGAGCGCCCCATCTGCGACTCTTAGAAAAGCTTATTGAAAATGTTGAATATCGTCAATATCTTGGTCAACCCACACACTTAGCCACTCTTTGCTTCAATTTGCGGAATATAAATTGCACCAAGCTTAATATGCTGGAAGTAAAATCGCTTAGTGATTTACAGGCACTATGCGCAAACAGGACTAAACGTAGTAATCAAGAGCAAAAAAAAGAACAACCCAGCAAAAAAACTAAAACAACGAATAGGCTTAAAGACTCAATTCAATGGTTCAAAACACAGCAGCCTCAAACTAATCGCCAAGACCAATCTCAATCTGTTACTAATAATTCACCTTGCTAGGTATAGCTACCAACAAGGCGTTAAATACAAATTAATTGGTGAATAACAGCTCAAAATGGATCCCGCGATCGCTGCCGCGGGGATTCGAAAATTAATGAGCTTGTTAAATTTTATGAGGAATTCCCTGGCATTGACCGCAGGGATTCGAAGAACCCCAGTAGAGGCGTGGGCCTTTCTTGATATGCCTCTCAACAATCTTACGGAAACTGCTTGTTATAACGGTCATAGTCACGTGTTTCATTGCCAGTCCACTCACGCATATCTAAAACTGAGCCATCAAAGGCCATAAAATCCTGACGCGTATTAGGAATATTGTAATAATAAATATCACTGGCATCTGTTGCCAAAGTGCTTTGATGATTCACCGACGATATTTCCGCAATGGAATGCCCATGCGTTTTTACAAAACTGCGTTGAGCTCGCAAATAACGCCCTTTAAAGTAGGCCCGGCCAGCTAGCTCCACATCCAACCGATTTACCACACCAGCTAATTGGATACGAGCTGTCTTTTTAGCGCGCACAATCAAGGTATCGCTTTTTATCCAATACATACTAAACCAAATATCACCATTGGCAACCAGCGTTGTAATGTTAGCTACTCCTGACAGATGAACCCTTGGTTTACCTTTTAAAAAACGAACTTGCAAATTTTGACTATTAATACCACTTATGTCTGTATAGCCATTACCACCAATTACTAACTGCTCAAGGCCAATGGAACCACTGAGCCTGGTAGTACCCTGATTTAATAAGACGAGATTCAAAACGCTAGTTCGTAATCGGCTCCCATTTACCTCTCCTTCGCCTATGTAACTAAAACGATTTAAATATTGACCTTGAATATCAGCATGGACTACACCATGATGAGGAAACCCCTTCCCTAAAACGACATATAACGTATTTTCAGTCACAGTGATCTTAACCTGAGCCAAATCACGTGGATCGCCTGTTAAAACTACCTGTGGTTTTCTATAACCAGTATGTAGAGTCACATTGAGTTTGCCTTGTACATCGACTTGATTAAATGAACTCACTTGTTTGTATTGCGTGGTATTTTGGTCAGGTAAGGATTCCACAGAAACAGGTGCTCTTTTAGCTCCATGATGGGCACAGGATACTACCCAAAAAAGGATGAAAATCAATGAACAACACCGCTTTAGCATAATTTTTTATTCCTGAATCGTTAATCCCTCTACATTAAAGGAATTCCTGATTGCAAGCAACCAGGCCGTAGGTTGGTTGCTTGCGCACCAACTGACTAATTACTGGTAAAATCAGAAATTAATATACTAGACGGGCAAGACCGGCGATAACGGGGTATAGGCGCTTGATCCAACAAGGATTGCATACTGGCATCCGCAGAGATTAACGCAGGTAGTATGATATAAATATCCACTAACACCCCCTGCTTACATCCTAAATAAAACTTTTGGCTATTTTCCTGACCAAAAGCCTCTGCAAATTTATTTTTTAATTTGTATGACTGGACTCTTTTACCATAGTTTTGGGTTAAATATTGGCCAAACACGGATTGATCTATTTCAGCATTGAGGCGCATAGCTAAAGCAAAATAATCATTGGCAGGAAGTAATTGGCAACTTCCATGTTTATTCCATTCATGACGCTCTAAACAACTGCCATATTGATAGCTAGGCATCATTTTTCGTAAGTTTTCTGCAACCGCAGGAGATAATGGCACCGGTGGATAATGGCAATGATTCATTTGTGGCATAACCCCACAAAAATTATAATTCAACCCACATGCTTTTTGATTCGGCCATAAACCATGTAAGGAAAGATGCCGGGACTGATAAGAGTCTTTCGATAAATACAAACACTCAGGTTTACCCGCTTCATAGCCATAGGTTTGGCAAAAACCAGGTTGAGCACTGAGGGCTAAAACATAAGAATCAGACATGCCGGCGTTAGTATCGCAAAGCGTAAACCAGTGAAAGGCATTAACCGGTAAAGAAATAAACCATACAAAAATGGCAAAAAAACGGGCCATGCAAAACTCGCCTTAAAAAGGGCTTATTTTTACCATTTATTCATGAGGATTGGCAACTTGAGAATTTTGCTTGTGCCAGTTTATTTGTTGGGCTAAGGAACATAGCTGCCAGGCTAAGGGTTTTTTATATCATTTTGATGTGTATTATGACAAACAAATTCCACACATCGTCGTTGCGAACATAGCGAAGCAATCCACCAGATCGGCCTTTGAACAAGGCATCGTACTAGATTTCTTCGCTATGCTCGCAACGACAGGCATTTTTCTAGTCCCTTATTAGAAGGGCCCTTAGCCTGACAGCTATGAGCCAAGGCCCGACCTACGATAAGTGGTTCACAATAATCAGGAAAGACTAAGTTCACCATCTAATTCTGGATTATCTTGTTCAATCACTACCGGTTTATGATTTTTAAAGAAAGCATGTTGTTGTCTTAAACTAGGCTCTCGCATAATCAAATCACAAAAATCATCATACTCTTGCTCATTAAAGGTCTCCGGTAATTCCTTGACGGCTTGTGGTTTAAACAAGACATCAATCAATGAATTAGAAAGGACAGCTAAAGCAAAACCTGCTGCTAAAGCAGCTAAACCAATTCCTAGAGGTAAAAAGACTAAGGAAGAGAAAATAGCCGCTGGCACAAAGGATTCAATAATAATTGAACGGAATAAATGTGCTGTTTGCAGTGCAACTGCCTGCTTTTGATAGGCGGTTTGCGCATCCAGCTTCTTAATTTCCAAAAACAGAAATCGTTTCTGATTTTCATCTAATGCAACATCCCCTTTAAACATTTGAGTCATCAAACTACCTACTTTAGCTTGAAACTCTTTTTCCGTGTCATTAAGTGCTGCTTGCGCTTTATATATTTCAATACCGCCTTTAACCGCGCTGCAAATGACAGTAAGGGCAAAGCACAACACCGCTCCCGTGATCCCCAATGCCATTGCAGTAGCCGCAGGAATAGGGACAAAAGGCATGGTTAACATCACAAAGGAAATCATTAATCCAATTGCATAAGCAATGTTTGTATACAAACTTAATGTTTGCATTTTCCATGCACGAATATGGGATATCGCTTCTTTATTTAAAGACGCAATCTGCCTGTCTAATTGCTGTTGTTTTTTCTTACGCTCATTCTCATCATCAATAAGTGTTTTAAGCGTATCTTTCTGCTTTTGCAGCATTTTGATATCATTTTCAATTTGCAGCATTTTAGCCTTATGCTGAGTTTGTTGTTCAGCATAATCCCATAAAGCGACACTGATATCAAAGACCAATAAAACGATAGTTAATGCATCGCCCCAAGGCCCCAATGCAGTTTTTCCATTGAGCCAAAAGAAACACACGAGGTTGGCCGTTCCCCAAAGTGAGTCATTCAACAAGGTAAATTTTCGTTGTGCCCACTGAGTTTCAAAACGATCATACCAAGGAGTTTGGCTTTCCACCTCACTCATCCACGGTCCTTTAATCGTGTGTTTAAGTAACAAAAACAGATTCAAAGAAAAACGAAAAT
>CAZTYT010000133.1:0-6224 GCA_964618245.1 uncultured Legionella sp.
ACACTATTCATAATGAGCTTCCGTTTTAATGGCGTTAACCAAATGACTAACCGTATTAAAACAATCTGCCGCGGATTGCGCGGCCAGAACAACTAAAGGGGCTTCGCCATGACGCCCATATAAGGCTTGTCTTAAATCGCTCTGGCTAGTTTTGGTAGGTAATCCGGTTGATGCGCCAGCACGTTGCACGTCGATTAGGACTAAAGGCAATTCAGTAACGACTGCAAGCCCTAAGCTTTCACTTTTTAAATCCAACCCTGGGCCTGAAGTACAGGTTAAAGCGAGTCTACCGCCATAGGCAGCACCCAGACACGCACAAATTGCTGCAATTTCATCCTCGGCTTGCAAAAGCTGAACCCCATAATCCGTTAAACGGGCACATTCATGCAAAATCGCAGAAGACGGGGTAATTGGATAACCTGATACCAACATAGGTATACGGGTTGATGTCGTCAAAGTAGCCAAAGCCAGGCCCACTGCCTCTACTCCGGTTATCTGCCGATATTCCCCTGCTTGACGATTCGCCTCACCTAACATGTAATCACGTCGGGCAAGCTCTAAAGTCATCGCATAGTTATACCCCGCCAATAAAGCTAACTTATTAGCCTCAGCAATTAACGGGTTAGCTTTGAATTTTTTAGCAATAAACGCTTCACAAGCCTGGGTCGGTAAATCAAATAACCACAAGACCAGACCCAAGACGTAAAAATTCTTGGTTTTAGTAGCCTGAGGTTTGGTTAATTCTGGTAATGAGGCAACGGACTGCAACGTTTGAGTAATTAAAGGAAAAGAAACGATATGGTAATGTTCCGCACTATTATCCAGGAAACTTTTATCCATTCCAGCTTTTTGCCAGTCTTTATCCTGATAACTGTCTTCGTTAATAATTAACAAGCCACCTTGATTTAAATGCTGTAACGAATTTTTCAAAGCTGCTGGATTTAAAGCAACTAAAACGTCAAGTGATTCACCAGCAGTAAAAATAGCTCTCTCAGCCATCGCCAACTGAAAGCCTGATACTCCAGCAACCGTACCTGCAGGTGCCCTGATTTCCGCAGGAAAATCAGGTAAGGTACGAACATCACGACCAGTTAGCGCTGCACTAATAGTTAATTGCTCACCTACCAGTTGTACTCCGTCTCCGGAGTCACCAGTAATACGAATAACAATGACGTCAGACGTTGCCATAAAGTCTCGCTTCTAGCATTAATTGGCGCATGTGCCTTACTGCTTCTTTCATTCCGCAAAATAGCGCGCGGGCAATAATGGCATGGCCAATGTTAAGTTCAAGTAATTCTTTGATTGCCGCAATGGGTTGTACATTATGATAATGCAACCCATGCCCTGCATTTACAATCAGATTTAAACTGGCTGCATATTCTGCAGCGCGTTTAATGCGTTCTAATTCATGCTGTTGCTGCTCTGGGTTTGTTGCATCAGCATAACATCCCGTATGGAGTTCAATCACTGGTGCACCAATTTCAGCTGCCGCTTTGATCTGCTCCAAATCAGGATCAATAAATAATGAAACTTCACTACCTATACGTTGCAATCGTCGAACAGCGTTTTCCACATTTTTTTGATGGGTTAATACATCTAAACCACCCTCTGTAGTTATTTCTTCGCGTTTTTCTGGGACTAAACAAGTGTGCTCAGGAGAAATTTCCTCTGCAAAATCAAGCATAGCATCTGTGACCGCTAATTCAAGGTTCATACGAGTTTGCAATACTTGCTTTAATACCCATACATCACGCGCCTGAACATGACGCAAATCTTCCCGCATATGTAAAGTGATTCCATCTGCACCTGCTTCTTCTGCATCCAAAGCCGCCTTCACTGGATCCGGATAACGGGTTCCACGTGCTTGTCTCACTGTAGCAACGTGATCAATATTAACTCCTAATAATATTTGCTTACTCATTTTGCACCACACCACATAAAAGGAAGAGTATAATGTTCCTCTTCCCCTAAACTCAAGTTGATTAAAAAATATCTTCTACATATACACTATTACTGCGGCGGATTATTCTCTAATAGATTACTAAATTCCGGTATAGATTTTTGAGGCTCCGAATGGAGAAAGCTAAGCATACCGGGAGTGGTGTCGTTTCTGCTCGGTTCAAAAACCCTTTGCTTACTGGTATCTAAATTATTAACTTGAGATTCAATAGTATAATCGGCAAGAATTTCACTTTCTGTTTCCATTGCTAATAAGAAATAGATCAAAATTGTTGATTGCCACTCAAAACTTTGCTGATGCTGGTAATTACTTTCATTAGCATGAAACCAAGGGTTACATGTAAAAAGATAATGCCAGGCTTCATAATCAGGATGCTGAGCATAAGCTCTCAATGCACTTTGATAATCAGCTTTTGACCATTCATGAAGTGGTAATTGTTGTGGATCAGCAGGTAACGTAATTTGAACATTTTCCTTGTTGATGAACATCGCAGGCTGCTGGTTATAACGTTGAACGAGTTTGACACGCAATAAAGACATCAGATTATTAACCCCCTTTTGCTGCATTAGGGGCTTATAACGCCTGACCACTTCATTTTCTCTATCGAAATCCTCATTTGATGGAAGTTTTTTTGCACGCTGGTAGTTTTTTGCTTCTTGAATTAAATCCTGTCGATAAAAATTATTTTTTCTTGCTAAAGCACTTACCTCTTCAATGCTAAATAACATTTGCATGGCAAATCGATTATTCTGAATACGAGCTAGCCGAAATAATTCGTTTGACATCCCACCATTGATGCTCTGATGTGCTAAAGCTCTTACAGCAGGAATATTTAATAAAAACTGCAATTCATTATCCAAATAACGTTTATTTTTTCTAATCAAGTACCTTAATACATAAAAGGCCTGCTGCGCTTTGGTAGGATCAGGAAGATCAAATAACTGATCAGGACGTTCCATTTGAAAGGATTCACTTTCTTGATGCACCTCTTTCAATATTTTCCCACTAAATTCTGCAACTAATTCACCATATTCATGCCCGTTCATTTCGGCATAAGCAAAACATGGAGGATAAAGCAAAAACCATTGTGCAGCGGCGAGATCATTATTTCTAATAATATTCGACCCTTTAAGTCTTGCACAAGGTTCAGCAGCTATTCTGAAAAGAGCATAATCGTCTTTTTTAAGTATTCTCTCAAAGATTTTGGGAATTGTTTGCATTAACCATTGTAATAACGGCAAATGGAATTCATTGTTATTTGTTCTTGCTGCGGTAATAAAATCAAATTTTTGCACCACAGAAGTAAAATACTCAGGATATTCTTTTGCAAGCCACTGCATCACAGACAAATGACCTTTTGCGAGAGCTCTAGGAAATGAGTTACAAGCGCCAATAGCCGCACGAACAATTGGTTGAAGACTCTCAGGCTCTTCTTTTTTAAACCAGTCAAGTACTTCAACACGTCCTTTTCCTATTGCCGCAAGAAAAGTCAAATTACTATTTTTTTGAAATACTGCTGGTCTGGCCTGTTTGAAAAAATTAAGCAGGTCCAGCTGGGCGTTCTCCCCCATTAATAAAAAAACTTGCCTTACGAGATCATCCCTCCATACTAGAAAAAAATCTAAAGAGGAACCAAAATCTTTTTCGACCCATTCAAGAATTCGTAAATGATCTCTTTCTACCATATTTAAAATAAATTTTTTGGCTTCAGTGACTTTGTGGATAGCAGATTTGGCTTCGCTATTTATTGCTTGGAAGGATTGAAGTGTTTCTAGCTTGTTGTTTAAAGCGGCATTATGTAAAGCTTGCGTTTGGCTAATATAAAATATGGCATTGGGGAGTTGGGTAAAAACATTAATCTCTTTAAACCAGTTCAAAATAGATAAATGACCATTTTCAATAGGCAAGTATAAGGCTGCATACTTCCTTGACTGAAGCATTGCTAAAAACTCTTGCAAAGAGACTGTATTTTTGATCAAAATGAGAATATCACAACGTCCCATAGCAGAGCTAAGTCTAAATATCTCTTCTAATGGTAAATCTAACTTTTCTCTTCCCCAAGAAATTAACTGTTCTGCTGAAGCATTAGGAGAGCTTATCAATAATAAAATGAACGCACATGACGGCCTCAGAGGTAAATCAGTATCCCGAGATAAATCAATATCAGGATCAAATTCGTTCAAAGGTTTTTGAGCGATTAGAAGCTCTTCCTCCTCAAGAGAATTGGGAAATATACTTACCCATAGATTATCAGGAATTTGAGAGGCAACTGGATGGGTTGATTTGTTTTCTAAATCTAGTTTCATAATAAAACTTCTTAATCCAAAATCGCCAGAATACATTACTTAATTTTTTTTTTACAGGGATTTATTTTTAAGTGTTTAGATCAAAAATATAGCTCTCTGGCCTTAATTTCCCGCCCCCCCAATAAATGGTCAATCGCCTTACGCATGATAAATTTAGCAGACCTTAAATAATCAATTCGCTCTAAGTTATCTTCGGCCAGAGCAAGAATATGGCTACCAGGAATACCAGTGGAACTAACTATAAATCCTTCACCTGCGATGAATTGATAGTATAGCTCGGCAGTAATATTCAAATCCGTTCTCGCCTCATGAGTGAACGAAAAAGAATAACCGCAACTTCTCAGCAACACCCATTCAAAGCGGCGCAACAAAGACTCAATCACCAATCGCTCTTTAGTCAGGGTCAAATTATTTAAGGTTAACAAATAGGCTTCAAACAAAGCTTCATCAGGATAATAAGGTTTTAAAATATAAAAGAGGATTTCATTGATATATAAAGCTGAAAAAAGCGAATGCCCTTCCAACTGGAGAGTTGGAGCGATACCTTCAATAGTTTTAGCAAAAAAACGCTCGTAACGCTCATCAACACTTAACCATAGAGGGGTAAATGCTTGTAGTAGTGCTTGTTTTTTAGGGGTCCGTCCCCCTTTACATAATAGGAAAGCGTAGTTTTATTTTCGGGTGTGTATTGCACTATTTAATAATTTCTTAATAAAAATTAGTTAAAATTTAACAATTATTGAAAAGCCTTCCTAGCTAACGAGTGGGATCCCCTAACATTTTGTGAAATACATTATGACAAAAAAAAGCCCTCAAGAACTGGCCGTCTTATTAAATAAAATTTTAAATGATTATCAGTCTATCGCCAGGGGCAATCCTCATAAGTTCCGCAAACTTATTAAAAGTCGTGATGTATGGCGACTTTTTATTGAAGGGAGAAGACAAAAAATTTGTCGAGGTATTTCAATCTATCTTCCAGAAATAGTAGGTGAAAGTAATTCACCTAATAGAAAGTTAACAATCAAGCAATATCTAGAAAAAATCGAAGGAATTGACTTAACAAAAAATGAGAATTTATATAACAGTAAACTGTATCAAGAATTATGCGATTTATCATGGGCATTGGATTACCATCAACTTGAAAGTATGACTATTCAAAGCTTATTTGATCTAGATGTAGGTTGGATACCCTTTGAAATGAACGAATCTAACTATACTAAAGATCTTTGCAATGCATTTGATGACATTTTTGATTTATCTTCATCTTTATCTGTAGATAGAATAAAACAATTTCATTATTTAGCAACGCAGAATGTAAAAGGAACAGGGTACGATTCTTATAAAGATGGGCGTGGAAAGTTTAGAAGATCAGGCAAGATAAGCTCGTTTAGGTTAGCGACTTTAAATTGTACAAAAGATGGGATTATAAATATTTTACATAAAATGGCGGAAGGCGCGGAAAATTTATATTTACTTATTTATTTTAATGGTTGTGCATTACCAATTAATCCCGCAAATTTTAATCATTTTAAAAGAATTATTGATCAGATTCTACATAATAACGAAGTATTAGCGAAGGAGCTTCATTCTCACCCAGCAAACTTTTTAGATGACCATTCAGCAATATCTGAGGCCAAAAAATTTTTTTTAGATATTACAAAATGCTCTAGTCGTGAGGAGTTGGCTGATTATATTTATGAGATTTGTAAAGGAGATAATACTGATACAGTATTAGAATTAGTAAGTGTAAAGAAAAAAAATAGTCAGTGGACATGGGAAGATTATGCCTCTGAATTGATTAGCCTATATGAATTCCGTGTTGAGCGTGCAAAAACATCCCTAGAAATTATTGAAGCAATTGTCTTATTTGTGCAGGACTGTGAGCAAACCCATCTATTTGAGGATGCAAATTGCCGTACATTTTGCATGCTAATGTTGAATCATTTATTAATTAAAAA
>CAZTYT010000134.1:0-6219 GCA_964618245.1 uncultured Legionella sp.
TCATAAAAAATTCTATTTTTCTAGTAAATTAACGCGCTGACTTGTTTTTTATTTTTTCATAGTGTTAATGTTTTCTTCAGGTTTTTTGCTTATAATGTAAGTAACACTGCAGTAGTGGGTTAATAATGATGCCAATTAAATATCAAGATCCAATCACAAAAACTGAGCATAAATTGACTTGGTTTAAAGGAAAAAGCGAGGGAAAAAATAAAAGCCCTATCGATGGATTTTATCAATCAGATAAAAATCCTGGTGCCCGCTATTTTGTTAAGAAGCCTAAAGATAAATGCGAAGCCTTTGCAGAGCTGCTTGCCGGAAAAATCCTCGCAGAGATTATAAGCAGACAGTTAGTTGACAAGGTTTATTTTCCTTCTCTGATTGTAGCAGATGCGGTCAAACTGGCGGATGGTTCATATGCCCTTATCCAATCCATGATCGATTTCACGCCACTTTATGAAATAATTGGTACCCAGCTGATGGGCGGTAGAAGTGCCTTAAAAGAAATGGCAGCAGGTCCCCAAGCCTATGCCAATCTAATTAATTTGGAAAAATATTTTGGTTTATCGATTGCCTTGTTTTTTTCTTTAGTTCTAGGTGCACATAGTGTTCATAGCGGCAATATTGTGGCTCGCAAGGACATTAAATCCATGGTAGGCCAACAATATGCTCGCCTTGATTGGGGAGATGCTTTTCGGAATTTTGCTAGAAAAGAAAATAATGAAAATATTCTTTCTGCTTATGAAAACCAAGGATTTTTAAATTACAAAAAATTAACTAAAGAATATTTCCTGAATTATAAATGTATCAAAGGCTTATTTCCTGCGATGGCAGAAAAAGCGAGTAACTTAAATATCTCTGAGGAAGCTTGGGCGGATATTGTTGGTGCGGCGTTAAAAAACATCCCTGCCGATTTTTTGGGTACGGGTAGTGAAGCTCAAAAAAACAAAGAATTATTTGCTAAATATATTAGCTTGGATTCATTTAAAAATGTTCAGTTAGGCCCTACTGGGAATGCTGAAGCCTTTGTTCGTGATATGGCTAACGTATTGAACAATCGCGTTAAAAAAATAGCTGAATTAGAAGACTTGGCATCAAGCAAGAATGATAAAAAATACGCAAGTCAAATTGCTTTCTCGCTCGCTTTTTCAATGGATAAAAATGTAGCGTTTCCTGATTTAATGGCTCAATGGGAAGAAATTTGGTCTCATCACCAGGGTTATCCGGTTGATTCCCTTAAACTAGATGACGTTGACTTAGATGAATTAAAGAAGAGTTTCAACTCATTTATTGGTGAATTAGCGCTAAAAGCAGAAGCATATAATGTTTGGCAACATGATGAGCAGAGCACGGTAAATATGTTTGTAGAGTATAACACGGCCAAACATGATGAAGTGCAAATGGGGAGTGCTTTTGTTCCTCATTACAAAGAAAGTGTGATTTTTAAGAATCTAAGTTTACTCGGCAATGATAAAGGTGCTGTCCGATTCAAACCTTATGAAGAGCCCGCTCAACAATATACTAATGACCCGAAACATCCAGATTCAGCGTGGGAAAATTTATCAAAATTAGCCACTTATGGACAGGGAGTCTTCAATGCAATCAGAATTATAAAAGAAGCTTCGCAACTCGATCCTAATATGAAAAAAGAAGTATTGACTCAAAGTTTAACAATGCTTAACAATTCATTAAATCCTTTTATTTTGGCAAACCATAAGGTAAATGACTTATTTAAGGGGCAGCCATTACCTAGTGACGGCGCTTTTTTCTATGAGATCGATGACGAATCTTTAGGCAATATGGCAGGTGTTCAATTAGCTACTATATGCTTTGAGGAGCTAAACCATTCTGAACCAAGTGTATTGCTAGTTAGAATTGTTAATGATGATGCCTTATGGGGGAAGCTGGCTGAATCTTGGAATCAATTATTTGTTGGTAGACTGGATGGGCCTCAGGAAAAAGTGGCGAAACTGCAGCTTTGGCGTAATTTATTATTGGAAAAAGACTTAACGAAAATTCCTGAAGGCGATAAGCTTTTAAAACAGCAATTAGATTTAATTGTTGATGAAATCAAGCAAAAAAATTCTTTGGAAGGACAAATTAAGAACATAGAACAAGGTCTTGCTGTAGTCCAAACGGCTATTGACAAATTTAATAAAGAGCTTGCTACAAGGAGGATTTTATTACAGGATGCTAATGGTGATATAACGACTAATCTCGTATTAGTTAAACGCTTACAAAAGCAATTGGGTAAGTTGCCAATAAACACGGCAAGTGACGAGGTGAAAAAGAAAGTCTCTACTTTGCAAACAGAATTGGGAGCGTGTGGGAAGAAATTAGCAGACTTTGAGCAAATTATTAAAGACTCGATAGCCAGTGAGGAAAAATTCGCTCGGTTAAAAGGGCTTGAACGACAAATAACGCGTGATTGTCGTATTGCTGTAGTGAAAGGGCAAATAAATGCATTGCAATTCAAGGCGAACAATTTAGCCGCGCGCAAAGAAATATTGGCCAATGAAACAATCACCCAATTAATAGAAAACTTAAATGTTCGAATTGATAACTATATAAATAGTAATGAGAGTGAAGAGGAAGCAGTTAAAACTTTTAGACAGGAAGCTTTGCAAGACCTTCGGAATGCTAATTCAGTCTTGGGGCACCCACGTCAACAATGGAAATATGTGCTTGCCAATATTAGTCTGGCGATATTATTAGTTGGAGTAGGGTATCTGGCTGCTACTTTGATCCATAAAAAAATAACCGGCAATTATACTTTCTTTAGTAAAACCCAAAGTCAAGAGCAATTAGAGCAATTAAGCGAGACTATTTCAAATTTCAAACCGCTAAATAACCCCTAATAGCGGAACAGAAATTATAGCTGGATTTCTGGATATTCCGAGTAATAAAATCTACAATGTGGCCATTTAAAATATTGGAAGAAATAAAATGGCTACTGTTTTTGAGTCTCTCGGTTGGTTTAAACCTGCACCTTCAACAAAATTACCGCAATTAGGAATTAATAATAAGCTCTATTCATTACAGATTGATTCAGCACAGTATTTCACTATTGGTGAAGGTGCAGTAGCTGCGGATAACAATGTGCTCGGTGTAAAGCCTATCAAACCTTTTGATTTAAATTCTAAAGAGCAAATAGAATATTTAGAGAATGCAGTTAGTTTGTTTAACGAACGTTTTGAGCAATTAAAAGAAATTGATTTAAAGATAAATGCAAGTGTTGCTATTGCCGTTGCGACTACCTCCATTCTTACTTTTTTTCCGTTTGCGAGTGTGTTAAGCATTATCGGTTGGGGAGCTTCTATTTATTACATGAAACAGCGCGCTACCGCTTATGTCGAGTATCAGGAGTCGTTAAAATTGTTGGTTGGTACTTGCAATTGGTGTTTAGGAAAGCTTGAAAAAGAGCATGTAAAAGAAGAGCATCTAAATGAATACAGTGAACAATTAAGTAATAATGATGCTATCCGTAACATGATGACGTCATTGTATCCGGTTCTGACTAAAGATCAGGTAGGACATCTTATCGATGACCGTATTGAAGGAAAGTTTAAGGCGGAATTTGATGAATATGAGAAAAAGTTCCAAAGAGGGTACGAGCCTCAAGATCAATCTAAAAGAAAAGACGATAGCATAGCTCTAAGTAAAAAAAGTGCTGAGTTAATTCGTTGCATTTATGGTTTTCACAAAGGAGGAGCAATTGATTTTCTTGATGCAATTGCCTCCGCACTCCCTGATTTATATCGCAAAATGCGTCATGGTGCTCAGCGCTTTATATTTTGGGCTCAAGAAAAAATGGCACCTAAATCTGAGCCGGAGCATCAACCAGAATCGCCATCCCCTAAATAATTTGTCAGTTTATGATATTGGATGTGGCTCAATTTCTTCATTCAATATCAAGTCTTAAAGTGTTGGGCTAAGGCTCAACACATGCTAGCAACAAAGCCTCTTTTCTATGCTATAGTTTGGGTAGAAAAAGAAAAGGGAGTGATGTGCGATGTATAATGAATATACAGGTGTAACGACTCGATTTCTGCGTGACGATGAGCGTTTTATTTTATCTGAAGAAAAAGAAATGCCCTTGGTTATCGAAGCTCATGATTCAACCAGTGCTGCATTCTTGCAACAATTTCTGGCTAGCAATAATAATAAAATTATTGAAGACCTGGCAAATTATGGTGCCATTCTCCTAAGAGGCTTTGCAATTAATTCTGATAAAGAGTTTGAGCAAACCATTCTTAGCCTCCCTAATTTTCAAGGAATTAGCGAAGCCTTTATGTCGGAAAATGGACGTACCCATGTCGGTGAACTTAACTACGTATTACACACTAATTCCGTTTATAAAACGGGAGGAACCCTATACCTTGGCGGATTTCATACGGAAAACTATTATTCGGCCGATGTGCCGGCATACATTTGTTTTTACTGCGCAGAGCCATCTACTTTAGGGGGAGAGACAGGCATCATCAGCACTGAAAAAATATATGGAGAGCTTGATGATACTATCAAAAATAAATTAGAAAATTGCCCTTATTTTGTAGGTCAATGGCTGGTCACGGAGGTGGCTAGCCGCTACCAAATTTCCCCAGGTAAAGTAGAGGAAGTTTGTCGAAATTTTGATTTACCCTTGGTAGGTGCAGAAAATGAACGCTTTATTCTTATGCACAAACCCAGTGTTTTTGAGCATCCGCTAACTAAAGAAAAGGCGTTGCAAATTAATCTTTTTGAGTTGCCCACTTTAAATAAAGAATTACGGCAATGCTTTATGCAAGATTATCCTGGAAGAACCTGGTTTTGGCACCGTTTTTTCTGGCGACTCCCTACTCCCATCTTTAATACAGTAGAATCATTAGCAGTCATGGGAATTGCCTTTTTTAACTCGCCCCGCAATGCCTGGAAAATTATTCATAATAAACTGGCTGAGTTTAAGGCAAAAAGGAAAAATAAACTTTCAGCAATGAATTTGCTTAAAGTAGGGAGTTGTTTTTCCCATCAAGATGTAAAAAAATTGGCGAAATCAATGCGCAAGCATTATTCCTCTTGTATTTGGCAAAAAGGTGATATTCTTTTGATTGATAATCGTAAGGTGATGCACGCTGGCATGCCAGGTATGGGACACCGAACAATTAGAGCCATCATTGGGAATCCTGTGCAAATGAAATATGATGCTGCTGGACCTGGTTGTATTAGTGGTGAAGAGCGCTCTACTGGTACTATAGGAGCTCACCTGCTTATAAAAAAAGGGGATACAGTGACTGGTTCTCAAGTTGAATTACAAACTAATGAGTAGAAAAAGGAATAAACAATGGGACTTTTAGTGGATGGCAAGTGGCAAGATGTATGGTATGACACCGCTAAAACCAGTGGTAAATTCAAACGCGAACCCACGCAGTTTAGGGAAAAAATTAGCAACGAGCCTGGCGCGCGATTTCCTGCTGAAAAAGGGCGCTATCATTTATACATTTCTTTGGCTTGTCCTTGGGCGCATCGGACGTTGATTTTTAGAGCATTAAAACAGTTAGATGATTATATTGACATCTCTGTAGTTCACCCGCACATGCTTGAAAATGGTTGGGAATTTAAAAAAGGAATGGGCGCCACTGGGGATAGGTTGTATGGATTGCACTATTTATATGAGCTTTATTTGCAGGCCTGCCCTCATTATACTGGCCGGGTCACCGTACCAGTACTATGGGATAAACAGGAAAAAACAATTGTGAATAATGAGTCAGCAGAAATTATTCGCCAATTAAATCAGGCTTTTAATCATTTAACAGGTGATAAGCAGGACTTTTACCCCGAGCCACTGCGTGCTGAAATAGATGCGATGAATGAGCGTATTTATCATGCGATTAATAATGGGGTATACAAATGCGGCTTTGCCACAAGCCAAGAAGCCTATAACCAGGCCTATGCGGAATTATTTGCAGTATTAGATGACCTGGACGCCCATTTATGTCGCCATCAGTATCTGGTTGGTGAACGTTTGACCGAAGCAGACTGGCGTTTTTTTACTACGCTTATTCGTTTTGATGCGGTTTATTACAGTCACTTTAAAACCAATCAACAACGGATTAGTGACTATAAGGGATTGCAGCCATACGTTGAACGGCTTTATCGTCATCCTGGGGTACGAGAAACAGTCAATTTTTTACACATTAAACAGCATTATTATTTTAGCCATAAAACAATTAATCCAACCCAAAT
>CAZTYT010000135.1:0-6175 GCA_964618245.1 uncultured Legionella sp.
TGATAATGAAATTATCAAACGGATTAGCGGGCGTCGCATTCATCAACCATCAGGTCGAGTTTACCATGTGACTAACCAGCCTCCCAAGCATGAAGGAGTAGATGATATTACTGGTGAGCCTTTAATCCAGCGTGAAGATGATAAAGAGGAAACAGTTAAAAAACGATTGGAAGTATATCGACAACAGACAGCTCCTTTAATTAATTATTATAAGAAATGGGCAGAAGGTAATGAGCCTAAAGCGCCTTTATTCCATAGTATTTCTGGAACAGGAAACGTAGATGAAGTGTTCCGTAAAATAGTTAATTCACTAGAGACCAAGGAAGAAACATGCCCAGCCAAAATGTAACAAGTGCTGAATTCCAATCATTAATTGATGAGAACAAAATTGTATTTATTGATTTTTGGGCGGATTGGTGTGCCCCTTGCAAGCAGTTTTCTATGATTTATGAGCAAGTGGCAGATCGTTTTCCCGAAATAAAATTTGCCAAAGTTAATATAGAGGCAGAACAGGAATTGGCCGATTTTTTTGAAATACGTTCAATTCCTCATTTAATGGTATTTAAACAAGGAATTGTTATTTATTCAGATGCAGGAAGCATGCCTGCATCGACCCTAAATGAATTGGTTGAGCAAGCGTTAGCTGCTGATGTTACTGCAATAAAGGCTCAGTTTGAGCAGGGTGATGAGAGGAAGTAATTCTTTCTATATAGCAGGCGAGTTCTTGCCTGCTGTCCATGTCCATTGTTAAATCTAATTTGGTACGACGTTTAAGTATGTCTTCAATGTTTCGCGCCCATTCCTCTTGCATTAAATAATCTATTTCTTTTTGATAGAGATAGTCTCCAAATTTTTTTCCTAAGCATTTTTCATTAGCACACTGCCCAAGGAATTTTTCCATACAGCTGCCATAAGTAGATAAATAGTGGTTAAACAAGTCGGTTTCCATCCATTGATATTTTTTTTTCGCGTAAAGTGAATAGTCTTGAAAGTTCATTTGGCCGAAGGTAGCTCCAGGTAAAGGCATAGTGGAAGTAGTAGAGGGCTTTAGATGAGGAAAAACAGGGGCAAGCTGGTTAATAGCGTCTTCTGCTAATTGCCTGTAGGTAGTAATTTTTCCTCCAAAAAGAGTTAATATAGGTGCGGGCTCTAAATGAAATTGATATTCATAATCCCGACTTAAAGTTCTGGCTTCTTTTTGTTCGTTGCCTAATAATGCGCGTACACCGCTCCAGGTGTAAAAAATATCTTTTTTGGAGATTTTTGTTTTAAAATAGGCGTTAGTTAGATCAATTAAATAATCAATTTCTTCATCGCTAATACTAACATCACTTGGTTCTTCAATTAAGGGAACATCCGTAGTGCCTATCAAACTAAACCCATGATAAGGAATAACAAAAATAATTCGCTTATCCTGATGTTGTAAAAAATAAGCATGATCGCCTTCATAGATTTTCGGCACAATGATATGGCTGCCTTTTACTAAACTGACTTTTTGTTTGCTGCTAGTCTGCGTCAATTGCTCGATTGCTTTAACCCAGGGGCCTGCTGCATTGATCAATGTTTTTGCATGGATTAGATAGGTTGGGCCACTAGTGGGGCGAACAGTTAATTGCCAGATATTATTAATTACTTGAGTATGAATTACCTTGGTATAGTTTTTAATGACTGCACCATGATTTTGAGCTTGAAGGGCATTCATAATTGTTAATCGAGCATCGTCTGCAGCCCCATCATAGAATAAAAAACCTCGTTTGAGTTTTTCCTTTAAGGAAGAAAAATAAGGAGTATCATGTTGCCTATCAACGGTTCTACATCTAGGTAGTCGGTTTTTTCGACTTAAATGATCATATAAAAATAATCCAGCTCGTAAAAACCAGGCGGGACGCATGTGTTTTTCATAAGGTAAGATTAATGCTTGGGGATGTACCAGATGTGGCGCCAAATCAAATAATCGTTGTCTTTCAATAATAGCTTTCTTGACTAATTTAAACTCATAGTTTTCTAAATAGCGTAACCCGCCATGAATAAGTTTTGTACTGCTTGATGATGTTTTGGAGGCAAGATCATCTTGTTCCAGCAAAACTACAGACAGGCCTCTGAGAGCAGCATCTGCAGCACAGCCACAACCATTGATGCCGCCACCAATAATTGCAACATCAAAAACCTTATCCATGTTTTGGTCTCCATAAAAAAAGATTATATTAGTTAATATACAATGTAATTTACTAGGCTGCCATTAGCATTGTTTGAAATGAATTTTAATGTCCAAAAAAGGAATTAGGAAATATGAGTTATATACTTGCGATTGATCAGGGAACCAGCAGTACACGAGCAATGATATATTCTACAGAAGGTCAAGTAGTTGCCTCTAGCCAATATAGTTTAAAACAATACTATCCTCAACCTGGATGGGTAGAGCATGATCCAGAGGAAATATGGCAAAAAACTTTAACCACGATACGTGATGTGGTTGGACAAGTTAATAAAGAAAAAATTATTGCTTGTGGTTTAACGAACCAACGAGAGACTACGGTCATTTGGAATAAAAAAACAGGAGTTTGCCTTGCACCAGCTATTGTTTGGCAAGATCGAAGAACTGCAAATTATTGTAATCGTTTTCTCTCTGAATCAGTATTTATTCAGGAAAAAACAGGATTATTAGTAGATCCTTACTTTTCTGCCAGTAAGTTAAACTGGTTATTGACGCACATTCCGGAGGCTCGGCAGTTGGCAGATAAAAGAGAGCTTGCTTTTGGAACTATCGATAGTTTTTTAATATGGCGCTTAACCAGAGATCATCAACATTTAACAGATATTACTAATGCTTCAAGAACAATGTTACTTGATATTAAATCGGGCTCTTGGGATCAGGATTTATTGAGTATTTTTAATATTCCCGAGTCAGTTTTACCCACAGTAATGAGTTGTGATAGCTCATTTGGTTACATGGACAAGCAATGGATTGGTGTTGAGCTTCCAATTACTGGAGTAGCAGGTGATCAACAAGCTGCACTGGTAGGGCAAGGTTGTTTCAAGTCGGGCATGGTGAAATCCACATATGGGACAGGGGGGTTTTTATTATTAAATACAGGCTCTAAACAAGTAATATCTCAGCATAAGCTATTAACTACGATAGCCTATAAAATAAAAAATAAGATAGCTTATGGCTTAGAAGGGAGTATTTATCATGCTGGCACGACAATCAAATGGCTACGTGACGAGTTGAAGCTTATCGTCTCTGCTGAGGAAACGGAGACGCTTGCTCAAAGTTTACCAGGGAATGATGGCGTTTATCTGGTTTCCTCATTTACAGGTATGGGAGCCCCTCATTGGTTATCTACTCCCGGAGCTGCTATTTTTGGTTTATCACTTTCGAGTAATCAAGCCCATTTTGCTCGTGCTGCACTAGAAGGAGTGTGTTACCAGACAAGAGAAGTGCTTGCTTGTATGCGGGAAGATAGTGCTCTGGATTTATCCTTATTACGAGTAGATGGCGGTATGGCTGCTAATCGATGGATGTTGCAATTTTTGGCTGATCAATGTCAATTAGAAATCCAAAAACCTAAAAACATAGAGACAACCGCGAGGGGTGCTGCAATTTTGGCTGGATTGGGTTGTGGCTTATTTAATTCGGTAGAGGAGTTAAATATTGGGGAAATGGAGCAAAAATTTGTACCTGAGCGGTCATTAGAGCTTGTTGAAAAAGATTACCAGGGGTGGCAATTGGCATTGCAGAGGATAGGAAAATAAGAGGAAGAAGCATTTGAATGAATCAAATGATCCATTGAGCCCCGTGGCCAAGCCACGGGGATTGAGAAAGTAAGGTAAGGTGAAAACTTAAGGAACATTCCGAGTAGTTTCGCCGGTATATAATTGACGTGGTCTGCCAATTCTTGATTTGCTGGCAACCATTTCCATCCAGTGACTCATCCAACCTACGGTGCGTGCTAAAGCAAAGATAACTGTAAACATGTTTGTAGGAATACCGATAGCACTTAAAGTTAAGCCAGAATAGAAATCAACGTTTGGATAGAGTTTTTTCTCAATGAAGTAGTCATCTTCCAAGGCAATGCGTTCTAATTCCATTGCTAATTTAAAGAGGGGTTCATCTTTAGCGCCCACGGCTTCTAATACATCGTAGCAAGTTTGACGCATGACTCGTGCGCGAGGATCATAACTTTTATAAACGCGGTGGCCAAAGCCCATTAAGCGGAAAGGATCGTTTTTGTCTTTGGCGCGTTCAATATAATGATTAATACGGCTAATATCGCCTATTTCTTTCAACATATTCAAGCACGCTTCATTAGCGCCGCCATGTGCGGGACCCCATAAAGCGCCAATACCTGCAGAAATACATGCAAATGGGTTAGCGCCAGTTGAACCGGCTAGACGTACAGTAGATGTTGATGCATTTTGTTCATGGTCAGCATGCAAAATGAAAATAGTATCCATTGCTTTAACCAGAACTGGATCTGGAGTCGTATCTTCCGAAGGAACTCCAAACATCATATGCAAAAAGTTTTCGGCATAAGACATTTTATTTTGTGGATACATGTAAGGCAAGCCTATTGAGTACTTATAACTCATAGCAGCCAATGTTGGCATTTTGGCAACCAGTCGAATAGCAGAAATAAAGCGATCTTGGGCATTATTTAAATCCATGGTGTCATGATAAAACGCGGAAAGCGCTCCAACAATACCTACCATAATCGCCATTGGATGAGCATCCCGACGAAATCCATTTAAAAATTGATACATTTGTTGATGTACCATCGTGTGGTTATTGATCAAACCGACGAACTCTTTCTTTTCACTGGGGTTAGGTAGCTCACCATTCAGTAAAAGGTAGGATACATCCAGAAAGTCCTTTTTTTCGGCTAATTGCTCGATAGGATAGCCTCTGTACAATAAAATGCCATTATCGCCATCGATATAAGTGATTTTAGATTCACAGGAGGCTGTAGAAAGAAAACCCTGATCAAACGTAAAGACGCCGTTCGCGCCCAGTTGAGTGATATCAATCACATCATTACCCATTGTTGGGGTGTATATTGGTAGTTCTAATGATTCATGGCCTTCAATGCTAAGTTTGGCTATTTTAGTTGTCATTGCTTCTCCTGTTTCTGAGCATCTCATTTCTGATTGTGCGGCACTATATACAAAATGACCACATGCAGTCAATTTAAACCTACTAAACAAAAATATTATGGTAGAGAATTTCCAATATGAACAGGGAAAATTGATAAATATTTACCATTTTGTTTGAAACATATTTTTTAGGAGGGTTTGATTTAATTAAAGGCTACGGTATGTTATCCTTTATCGCAGAATTTATCATAAGGATACGTCCAGATCATGGTTTATTTAGCTAAAGAAGTCTTGCCAGTTAATATTGAAGATGAATTAAAACAATCCTATTTGGATTATGCTATGAGTGTCATCGTAGGGCGGGCTTTGCCTGATGTTCGTGATGGGCTTAAGCCTGTCCACCGACGTGTGCTTTATGCAATGAGTGAGTTGGGTAACGATTGGAATAAACCCTATAAAAAATCGGCGCGGGTAGTCGGGGATGTAATCGGTAAATACCATCCGCATGGTGATACGGCGGTTTATGATACGATAGTGCGTATGGCTCAGCCTTTCTCAATGCGCTATATGCTAGTCGATGGCCAAGGAAACTTTGGTTCCGTGGATGGGGATGCCCCAGCAGCAATGCGTTATACTGAAGTCCGAATGTCCAAAGTAGCTCATGCTCTGTTGGCTGATTTAGAGAAAGAAACAGTTGATTTTAGTCCAAACTATGATGAAACAGAGTTTGCCCCTGTTGTCCTTCCTTCACGTATTCCTAATTTATTAGTTAATGGCTCGTCTGGTATTGCTGTGGGTATGGCAACGAATATACCACCGCATAATTTAACTGAAGTAATCAATGCCTGTATTGCTCTGGTTGATAAGCCTGAGTTGGATTTAGATGAAATAATGGAAATTATTCCGGGACCAGATTTTCCTACAGCCGCTATTATTAACGGCCGAGCGGGGATTATAGAAGGTTACCGTACCGGGAAAGGAAGGGTTGTCATTCGTGCCAGAACTGAAATTGAAACAGATGAGGATAACGGTAGACAATCTATTATTATTCAGGAGTTCGATGTCCTATTTCTAAAATAGACAT
>CAZTYT010000136.1:0-6172 GCA_964618245.1 uncultured Legionella sp.
CCACGAGACAAGCAAACGGGGGCACAAACTATTGCCCAAAAAGCTATTGCCGCGGGTTTTTCTGGTGTACAAATCGATGGTAATGATATTTTCGCTACAAGGCAGGTCATTGGCGATGCCATTGAAAAAGCCAGAAATGGTGGAGGGCCAACTCTGATTGAAGCAATTTCTTATCGTTTATCTGATCATACTACAGCAGATGATGCAACACGCTATCAACCCTCTATTGAAGTTGAGCAAGCAAAACCCAAAGAGCCTATCGCCCGCTTTAAAGAATATCTTCTGCATGAGAAAATTTGGAATGCTCAAGAAGAAGAAGCTCTAGTAATGTATTGTGCTAAAGAAGTAGAAAAAGCAGTGGACGAATATTTAAATACCACCCCACAGCCGATAAGTAGTATTTTCGATTACCATTATGCTGAGCTACCCGAATATTTAGTGGAGCAACGCGCGATTGCTATGGAGGAAGCAACTCATGCCTGATATTACATTAATCGAAGCAGTGACACAGGCGTTGGCATATGAGTTAGCTCACGATGAAAATGTCGTCATTTTTGGTGAAGATGTAGGTAAAAATGGCGGGGTCTTTCGTGCGACAGCTGGTTTACAGGAGCGTTTTGGAGAAAAAAGGGTTTTTGATTCACCACTAGCAGAGTCAATGATTGCAGGATTAGCAATAGGTATGTCGCTTCAGGGTTTAAAGCCAGTAGCTGAATTCCAATTTATGGGATTTATCTACCCTGCAATGAACCAAATTATTTCTCATGCAGCCCGCATGCGTAACCGTACGCGCGGACGCTTAAGTTGCCCACTAGTATTTCGTGCACCATTCGGTGGTGGAATTAGAGCGCCAGAACACCATTCAGAAAGCACAGAAGCATTATTTGCCCATATACCGGGCTTGCAAGTTGTTATTCCCTCTTCGCCAAAACGCGCCTATGGTTTGTTATTAGCTGCCATACGTAACCCTGATCCAGTTATTTTTTTGGAGCCTAAACGCATTTATCGTCTGGTTAAACAACCTGTTGAAGATGACGGTCAAGCTTTACCAATCGGTAAATGTTTCACCTTGCAACAAGGCAATGATGTGAGCTTAATCAGTTGGGGGGCAAGCATGCACGAGACCCTGCAAGCAGCGAAACAACTGGAAGAAGAAGGTATTTCATGTGAAGTAATAGATGTAGCAACCATTAAGCCACTGGATATTGAAACTATTTTAGCTTCCGTGGAAAAAACTGGCCGCTGCGTTATTGTTCATGAAGGAGCAAAAACTTGTGGTGTGGGGGCTGAAATTTCAGCATTAATTATGGAAAATTCAATGGCTGATTTAATGGCACCAGTTCAACGTGTAACTGGTTATGATACAGTCATGCCCTACTTTCAATTGGAAAAACAATACATACCTAGCATTGCGCGTATTAAAAACAGCGTTATGAGCATAATGGAGTGATCAATGAATATTTTCAATCTACCTGATTTAGGTGAGGGTTTACCTGATGCTGAAATTCATGAGTGGTTTGTTAAAGAAGGCGATGCTGTAGTAGCTGATCAACCTTTAGTTTCTATGGAAACTGCAAAAGCAGTCGTTGATGTTCCTTGTCCTCAAAGTGGAACCATTAGTAAATTATTTGGTAAACCGGGAGACGTTATAAAAACAGGTGAGCCTCTAGTTGCATTTGCAGAAACTGCAACAAAAGCAGCCGATAAAGGAACTGTAGTAGGTAATTTAGAGGAAAGTACTGAGGTTAGTGAAGATAACTTTATTATCGGTGCACAAGCAAGTACCCGAATAAAAGCCACACCCGCTGTAAAAATATTAGCTAAAAAATTGGGAGTTGACCTGTCCACGCTGAAAGGAACAGGTGATTTTGGTGTTATCACTAGCAAGGATGTACAAGCTCAAGCTGATAAAAATTCCCAACCCCCTACCGGATTCGAGCCTTTACGTGGAGTTAGACGGGCCATGCTTAACAGTATGGTTCAATCGCATACTGAAGTAGTACCAGTAAGCATTTTTGATGAAGCAGATATTCATTATTGGAAACCTGATACAGATATTACGGTTCGTCTTATTCGTGCAATAGTTTATGCTTCTCAAAAAGAGCCTTCATTAAATGCATGGTTTGATACGAAACATGGGGCTCGCCAGTGTTTTAAAGAAGTTCATCTTGGGTTAGCGATGGATAATGATGAAGGCTTATTTGTTCCTGTAATTCATGATGCAGCCAAATGCTCAGATAATGAATTACGACAAATCATTAATGAATTCAAAACCTCTGTCGGAAATCGTGAAATCACAGCAGATAAACTTAAGGGCGCTACAATTACATTGTCGAATTTTGGAAAATTTGCTGGGCGTTTTGCTAGTCCCATTATAGTGCCACCAATGGTAGCTATTTTAGCGGTTGGAAAATTATACAAAGCTGTTGTTGTCAATGATAAAGACCAACCTGAAGTTCATAGTTTATTACCATTATCACTAAGCTTTGACCATCGAGCAGTCACTGGAGGGGAAGCCACTCGCTTCTTAGGGGCTGTAATAGAGGCGTTAAGAAAACCCTAATAACTTTTAACGTTTAAAAACACTTATAAGAGCCTGGTTGCAAAAAAACCAGGCTCTTCCACATAAACTATACAAGTTAGCTAAAGCCCAACTTATATCTTAAAATTATCTACCTTGTTGCATTTTGCTCTTCATTTTTTGAGCAATTGTTTCCTTACACTGTTGACGTTGGCTATCACTAATAGTAACGCCAGGCAAAGTTTTTGATCCCATAGCTACTGGCATAACACACTCTTTAATCATTGTCTGCTTGTTTTGATAACTACCAGTTTGCATACATGCTTTAGCAATAGGATAGCAGGGTCCCATAGCCCAACTAGAAACGGAAACACCAATTAATAAAGAAAAAGCACTTACTTTAGAAATGATTTTATTCATTTTTAGTTCCTTATTGGTCAAAATAATTTTTTATTAAACAATGACAAATAAACTATAGCACAATAAATTATTTTTGCTGCGGCAATGTGAGAGTAAGTTGATAAGGAAAATTTGAACTATGAAGCTATTTTATTTAATAACGCAGCTAATCGGCAACCGGCAAGAAGAGTTTGTTTTTCAATAACAACTTGAGCATTAGCCTGATACTGCCTAGTTGGAACCTCTCTAAAACCAAGTTGATAAACTTGCTCTATTGCTAATTGGTGTGAATCCTGGGCCCAAATTTCTGGTTTCATACTCTTTTGATCATTAGGACATAGTGATTTATTTTCCAATAAGCGTGCTGTTTTTTTAATATTCCTTCTTTTATTTGTACCTGAAAAAAGTCCTGCTCCATTATCCCAGTATCGATGCAAATTAGAAGCTATCGGATTAGCACCTAATAGGAATAGATTACCACCCAAATCTCCTATAGGTTGTCGTTTGCTTACTCTTGTTATTGTGTGTAAAGGCTGATGAATATCAGCCACTAAATGAATTAAAATCAGCAAAGCCAAGTTTTGCTCTTCTCTATCCATTTCTTTACCAGAAAGTATGGTAACTGCATTATTTATTGCCCAGACCACATTAAATGGTGAAATAGCTGGAAGATTAATTTTGCTAATAGAATAAGGGATATCAATATAATGTAAGGTATCGTACTCATGGTTTTTCTTAAACTTAATACGATCCATCCAGGTTGAGGCAGTAAGAAACTGTTTGTTAAGTGATTTTGAAGATGAGCCCAAGTAGTTGGAACACATTTGTTTAGCAGCTGGAGTCAAATTGTCATAAGCTATTTGAGCAATCACCTGATGGCCTTGCATGTTCCATGCATAAATAATTATTGCATACAGCCATAATATGGCTCCACCTATAATGCGCCACATAACCTATTCCTCTATATACTAATTGGGTATTGACGAAGTATCTATAACTGCATTTTATTGTTATTTAGAGTGCCGTTTTGAATAAAACGGCAAACAGACACTCCAGAGATTAGGCCCAATCTAGATCAATACTTAACCTAAATAAGGAGACCATGCAGGCTCTTGAACATCTCCTTCTCGAGCAGGCAACTTCATTCTGATACGCCCATCTAGCGAGACAATACCCAAAACCCCTTTATCCTGATTATGCGTTGCATAGAGAATTAAACGTCCATTAGGAGCCACTGAAGGAGATTCATCCCGCCCTGAGAAAGTTAAACTGACTATGGAACCACCACTTGCATTTTGCAAACCAATATTAAACTGCCGATCATCGCGGTGAAGCATCACAATATTCTTCATGTCTGGTGTATAAGAGGCTCGAGCATTGTAATTACCTTCAAAAGTAATACGGCTAACTTGCCCATCAGCTAAAGATAAACGATAAATTTGAGGTGAACCTCCACGACCTGAAGTAAAGAGCAAGCTTTTACCATCGGGAGCAAACCTCGGTTCAGTATCAATTGCATCACCAAAAGTTAATTGCTTCATATTGCCCGTATGAACATCCACACTATAAATTTTGGGTGTTCCACTTTTGGATAAAACAACAGCTAACTGACTACCATCCGGCGACCAGGCCGGAGCACCATTAATTCCTGGGAAACTGGTAATTAAACGGCGTTGGCCTGTCTCAACCGAAACTGTAAAAATTTGTGCTCGCTTTTTCTCAAAAGAAACGTAAGAAATACTGCGGCCATCAGGTGCCCATGAAGGTGACATAATGGGCTCAGAAGAAATCAACAGGCTCTGTGGATTATGCCCATCAGCATCAGCAACCTCTAAAGAATAGTGACTTCCTTGAAGAGTTCGTTGAACTGAAATATACGCAATACGGGTAGAGAAAATCCCTCGCTCCCCTGTCAGTTTTTGATAGACTTCATCACTAATATGATGTGCTAAAGCTCGAGCTTGATTGGCATTAATTTGATAAGTTTTAGTCAACAAAGTTGCCCCATTAGCAACAGCGTCCGACAATTTAAAACTCACCTCATAATGGTTTCCGGCTGGAACAACATGCCCAGTGACAACACTATCAGCACCAAGTTGTTTTAAAGCACCGAGAGAAGATTGCGCATTTGGCCCTTGAGGTCCTGAGACTATTCTAAATTGCCCGGAAAAATTTAAATCACTTTCAATAACCTGAGCGATTTCTTGAGAAGTTCGATCAGAGCCAAATGAGTTGATAGCAATGGGTAAGGCAGAATTAATACCTTGGGTAAGCTCTAGCTCAAGAGCACAAACTTGTTGCGTAAATAGTAAAATAAACGATGCAATAATTCGGTTCATCACGAGTCTTACCCCCTAATTTGTTCTGGGCGAACAGTTAAACTAATGTCACGAAACATATTAAACGTTGCTGGATCTGAGGGTACAGGAAGTGGTGACGCTTTGTAAATGGCGGTTTGTGCTGATCTATCCAACAACGGATCCCCACTGCTACGTGTTAAACTCACTTCCAAAACTGCACCATCAGGCGCAAGGCGGATACGGAACTGGCTAGATAAACTGCTATCCACGTTCTCAGGCAGAATCCAGTTTCTACCAATAGCATTAACAATAAGCGCCTTGTATTTATCCACCTCGCCAGCAATTCGGGCTTGCCGTTCAGCATTTTGAGCTGCAGCGGCATCTGCCTGCCTTTTTCTTTCCAATTCTGCTTTAGCTAGTTCGGCTTTTTCTTTTTCTGCTCTTTCCTTCGCTAATTTATCAGCTTTATCCTTTGCGGCTTTATTTTGCTCAGCCTTTAATTTATCAGCTTTAGCCTGTTCTGCTATTTTTTTCTTATTTAATTCTTCCAATCGTTTAGCTTCTTGCTGCTGTTGCTTTACTAATTCTTCTTTTTGTTTTTTTAATTCTTCAATATGCTTTGCCTCGAGTGCTTTTTGCTCAGCAAGCTGTTTCAAGCGTTTTTGTTCTTCCTCTGCCTGTTTCTTACGGGCAATAGCTATTTTATTTGCTTCCTCTTTTAAACGCGCAAGCTCTTGTTGTTCTTTTACTCTTTGTTGTCTGGCCATCTCTGCCTGACGATTTAATTCACGTTGTCGATTAACTTCAGCCCGTCGTTGCTGTTCTCTTTCCTGTTTTAGACGATTAACAGTCTCCATGACTTGTTGATTATCTACGCTCACTGCTTTAACTACTTCAGGCTGGGGAGGCGTTACAGCAATAGGTTGCTCCATTCCCGGAGTATTTTTTGATT
>CAZTYT010000137.1:0-6129 GCA_964618245.1 uncultured Legionella sp.
AAAAAATTTGGCTGACAGTGGCATAAATTGGTTATTTTATAGTATTTCTAAAAAGGAGATGATTCTTCATGCTGATAAATTAGAGGAGGCTGTTCGAGCGAATAAATTAAATTTATCAGTAAACTTATCGCGTGAAAAAGAAAACAGAGCAATCTATGATAAAAATACAAATTCATTTCAATATTTTCAAAAAGGTACGAATAAACATATTGATGCACTTATTGAGGAAAATGCAGACTACATAGCCGATTTGATCATAAATCAAGGAGCCTGTATTTATGTCTGTGGTGGCTCAGCCTTTGCGAATACTGTAGACGAAGCTTTAAATGAAGCTTTAAAAACAAAAATTCCTAATGATCAACAACGTATACTGTATATTCGTTCATTAGTTGCAAATAGTCGTTATAACAGTGATGTTTTTACTCCACTGACCTTATTTCACATGGATTGCTCCGCTCAGGCAACAAAGTCACTGTATCGATCAGAAATTTTTTATCACAATAAATTGAATGATTGTTGGGTGATTTTAAATGGGAGTGTTTATGACCTAAGCAATTATATGCATATACATCCTGGTGGTAGAAAAATAATTCAAGCTAATGCAGGATTGGATGGTTCTACAGATTACAATCAAATTGGACACGCACTGGCACCACAAGTTGAAGCATTACTTGCTCAATATTTTATTGGAACTGTATTAATACCTATCTTTGTTAGGAAAGAAAATATAACGCTCTATAACTTGGCTATTCAGTTTTTAGAGGCTCTTGTTGAGATGGAAAATACTCTTTCTAATAACACTAGTTTTTTTGATCACAATACTTCTTCGGCTTTATGGCGAGATGTCTATGGTGTATTTGTTCAATCCAATTTAACACCATTTGCTCAAAGTCAGTTGGATATAAATATTTCACGCTACGATTTAGGTTTTTTCCTGGGAAAATTATGGGATCAGCTTAATCTTCCTAAAGAAAATCTCTTTGAGATCTATAATGAATTGGCAATGAAAGCAAAAAATTTAGCATTTAATATTCGACAAATTTCATTAGATCATTTAACTGATGAACAACGAAAAGAGCTACGCAAAAATGTGCAAAAATTAGTACAACAAACAACCCTATTTGTTGAAAGTATTAAAACAAAACTTATTCTACTGCTGCAAGAGATGGAAGCTCTAGGTGATAATTATAAAATTGATGTATTGCCCCAGCAAATTCAAGTTATTGATAATATGATAAAAAATTATTTATTTGCCATTATTCAAATAGATGAAGAGCTTTCTAACTGGCACAAAAATATTAGAACAGGAAGTCATATACCGAAAAAAGAGATATCTACTTCTCATTATACATTTACTAATACTATTGGTACTTGTCCTTATGGTTATGGTAAGACACAGCAAGCTCAATCGAAAACGTCTGAAGCCTCTGTTCAATCATTATCGATTCTAGGCATGTTTAAAAAACCAACAGCTATTGTAGCTTCAGGGGCATTATTGCTTGGGTTATATATAGCAAAACAATCCTAAAGTAGATGGGACTTTAATCTAATTATAATTATTTAACTGAATCAATAAGTTCAACACGATTTCGTCCTGACATTTTGGCCTGATACAAGGCAGAATCAGCAAGACCTAATAAGCTGGTGTGGTCATTGTTTTGTGGGATACAATCCGCAACGCCTACACTAATCGTTATGAAAGAGGAAACATCTGAATCAGGGTGGGGTAATTTCAGTTCAAAGACAGCTTGCCGCAAAGATTCGGCAAATTGCATTGCTTCGGCAACATGGGTATCGGGCAAAATACAGATGAATTCTTCACCGCCATATCGTGCCAGCAAATCAGTGCTGCGGGTTACTTTCATTTTTAATGCGTGGGCAACTTGCTTTAGTGCATCATCACCAGCCAAATGTCCTAAGCTATCGTTATAACGTTTAAAAAAATCGATGTCTAGCATGATAACTGCTATGGGTTTTGCATAACGCAGCGCCCGGTTCCACTCTTGTTTAAAAAAGACATCGAATCGGCGGCGGTTTGCTATTCCTGTTAATCCATCGAGATAAGACATTTCTTGAAGTAAGGATTGCAGTTTTTTCTTTTCAGTAATATCTTCTCCTACGCCCACAAAATGCTGGATTTCACCATAGTTATCAAATACCGGCGCAAAAGTCCAGGATTGCCAGAATGTACTTCCATCCTTGCGGCGATAAAGGAGTTCTCCTTGCCATGGAGCCCCAGATCGAATAGTTTTGCGCAAATCTGCTAATTCTTTTTTTTGTATTAGGTTATTGTAGAAAATATCTGTTTTTTGTCCATAAAGTTCTTCTTTAGTATAACCACTCAATTGCATAATTTGCGGATTAACGTAAATAATATTCCTTTGTTTATCAACGATCAGCACAGAGGCAGGGCTTTGTTCTATGGCTGCCTGCATTTCGCGTAAACGATTTCGCTCTTGGATCGCTTGAGTTATATCATGAAATGCAATTACTATCCCTGTGGTATTTTCTTTGAGTTGAATGGGTGTTGTAATAAGTGAAACAGGAAAGCAAGAATTATCTTTTCGCCAAAAATAATCATCATCACTCACATAAGGCTTCTCGGTTCTTATTACTTCAAGATTTTTACAACTCTCTATAGGATAAGCGGTATTAGAATGATGGGAGTGATGAAATAGCATATGGGAGTTTTTACCAAGCAACTCAGCTTCATTATAACCTAATATATTGCAGGCGGCGGCATTAGCAAATTCGATTATTGATTCTTTATTGATAACTAATAACCCCTCACCGAGTGCAGAGGTAATATCACGTAAATAAAGCTCACTTTGTTCAACCTGTTTTTTTGCCTGTTGTAAATCACGTGCTATCTTTGCATTAGTTCGTAATGCTTCTTCTAATTCCTGCGTACGTTTTTTTACTTCATCTTCAAGAATAACAGTATTTTGAAATAGTCCAAAATCTGTTCGTGGAGCATTCATATCCTGTTCTGCTCTATCTATCAATGCCTTAATAATTTTATTGAGGCGTTCGATTTCTGCTTGCAATTCCTGTTTATTATTAAGATTAACTTTTTTATCCATCACTATCTTTCCGCAATGCACCTATTGCCAGGCCTGTAATTGTTTGATTGATATGAATACCCTTAAATTGCTCCCCATAGGTACTAAAGCCCACTACATGATTATCAAGAAAAATTTTTTCTACTTCTTTTTTCAATCCCAAACGCTGCATTTCCAGGTTGCGCAGTATGCAATCACACGCTATAACCAATTGTGGTTTACCAATAGCTGATTGAATTTCATGAAAGGTTTGCTGAATATTTTTTATTAGATCAATTCCATGGGCAGCCATAAAAACCAGACCGTTATCGATTGCACAATAAAACTTTAAACTACCATCGGGATTGGCTTTTTGAATAGAGCGTACATAATCAACCCCGTTAATACGTATCACAAGCGGTGTTGCAGAAAACTGCATTGGATCAAGCTTTTTTACGGGAGTATTTACAATGCGGGCATATTCTTCTACGGCTGGATAACCATTGATTTCATTAACAATGCGTCGCTTGGGATCTGCTTTGGTTACAACCATCTTTTCATTCCCACAAACAAAGTGTTGTGCTTTGAATAAATAAAAAGGATAAATGGTATTTACCAAGACAAGGGCTACTGAGTCGGTATGAAAAGCCCCGTCAGCAAATATCCAGGTTTGCTTAAAATGCAGGTCATCACCCGCGGAACCACCAAAAAGCTCAATTTCTCCTAATTCATCCTGTAAAATATGGGTAATTTGCTCTTCGCCTAACGATAATCCATCTACTAACAAAAAAGCGAAACTTTTTTCAGCAGGAGAGGGTACTTTTGCTTCAAGTTGTTGTAGCAAATTATTAACAAAAATATGCTCTCTATTGCGATTAACACTTTTTAAAGTATCCAGATAGCCAGCAGCGACTCTAAAGCCATCAGATGAGAAGCTAACTCCAGAGAGGGTATGTTCTGTATATCCAAGCGGTCCAATTTCTCCTGCTGTTGTACAACCAATTACCTGCTCATTTGGAAAAAATGAATTTATTTCGTGGGCAAGGCTATCAAGGTCGTATTGACTCGAACAAAAAAACAGAACAAGCTCCATATTTTGTTGATGCACTGCCGCATGAAACTCTTTGACAGCTGTATGAGGATCTTTTGAAGACGACTGTCCAATACGTACAGATTGTTGAGAGTTCATCGAACATACTCCATTATTTAGAGATGCAAGTTGAAAAATTCTTTTAAAATCATCCCTATTTTGATTTAATAAGCTCCAATTAGTATAAATATAGCATACATTCTTTGACAAGAAGTTTAAGTAATGCCGGATTACACACATGGTGTTAAATTCTGTGATAGAGGGATGAGCGTGTTGTTTTTTCCTTTTTCTTTCTTAAAAATGAATAGGTTAGGGGAGTTTAGCAAGATTTTATGAGGCTGTAAGACATTGGGATTTGGAGGCAGGGTAAAGAGCTAATTTTTAAGAAGGTGCGTAAGGGTGTGGTAGGGATTGGTTTGTTTGCTCCAATAGGTTGCTACCTTGAATAAGTGTAGCTATAAAAATAGCTTCAGGGGTGAATGCCTCTTGGGAAATAAGGCAATTTAATCGTTTACCTCTCATTAATAAATGACTTGCTAGTTGTACCGCCTTATAGCGAACAGAAGAAAAATCCGAGTTTAATAGGGGAGGTAATATTTTATTTAATTGTAGCAGTTGCTCTTTTGACAAATGGCAAGAGCAGCCCTTAATTAATTTTAAGGCGGCGGTGCAAGAGTCTTCATCAGCGGATTTATATAATAATCCTATAGCATCGGCAATCATTGGCCGAATGAGATCTGGCGGGAGTTGATTTGCATATGCCGCCAAACAGTTTATTACTGCATTATTAATGTCATTATTGTTCGATTTTGCTTGTTGTAGGGTTAGGCTAATGGTTGCACGTTGTGAGTTGGTGACGTAATGAGCAACTTTGGCAACACATTTTAGTGCCGCTATACTAACATCAGGGTTAGTATGGGGTACCCAATTAATAAATAATGAAATCAAACTCTCTAACTGCGTTTGGTCTATTTTATTAACAAAAAGTGAGAGGCAATGAAGCGCTGATTTTTGAATTTGTGGAGAGGCATTAGTTTGATTTAACACTTGTAGAATTGTATCTAATAAAGTGGTTATTTGCTGAGGATCATTTAATTTTATAATAAAACTATCCATGCTATTTAGCATCGTGGCACAAACAGTTAAGGAGGGATTATTTAACTTTCTCACTATAGTTGGTAATAATTCACCCATTTGTTCATCATTAAGTTGTGTAACGGAAGTGGATAAAGCGTTCAGTGCATTTTGTACTACGAGAGTATTTCTAATGTGCAATAAGGTCATAAATCGTTGGATGAATTTTACTGCTTGTTTATCTAAGTAAGGTACAAGGTCTGTTAACGCGTTAAGTGCAGTAGCACGAACATTGGGGATAAGTGAGCATAATTTGTTGCCAATTAGATCAGCTATATCCGTAATTAAGTTTTGAGGGGACGAAAGTGCAAAAGCGGCAAGGCATTTGATTGTAGCTTTTTGAGTAGATGGGTTTTCATCCTGTAATTTTTCCTTAATTAATTTGGTTAACTGGAGCAGTTTTAACTCATCCAATTGAGTTGATAAAGTAGCCAGACAGTCTATAGCAGCTATTTGAACCCACATATTATTATCATCTAAAGCAGTTACCAAATTGACTGGGAGCTTATCTGGTTTGGCTGTATTATGGCAAAAACCACCATGAGTGATTTTTTGCCATAATATCCAAGGCAAAGAGGGCTCTTCTTCGGGTATTTCCGTAAGACTTTGCACCTGCTTCTCTTCTAATTTTGAAGATAATATCTTCAGTGAGATGAGTGCTTGTAGTCGCGTTTTAACGTCTGTATCACCCAATCGGTTTATGAGATTGTGAATCAGGCCTCTTAATTGATGATTATTCATTTGAGTAATGAGGGCTGCAAGACATATTTTTGCTTCCTGATGAGTTTCCTCATCTCCTTGATCAGATAATCGCTCAATCACCTTTTCTACTAATTCGGTAGGACGGATAACGTTTTTTAATCG
>CAZTYT010000138.1:0-2805 GCA_964618245.1 uncultured Legionella sp.
TGGCCAAAAACGCTGATTATAGAAGAAATGGAAGAGGCTATTTCGCAGCAACCAACCAGTCGATTGCCTTTGATCACGGATGAACTCGATGAAGATAACCTGTGCTACATTATTTATACCTCTGGCTCAACTGGAAAACCTAAAGGTGTCGAAATTCCTCAACGTAGTATTTGCCATTACGTTAGAGAAGCGAGTCAGCTTTACAATATGGGAAATGAGGATCGAGTCTACCATGGTTTTTCTTTAGCTTTTGATGCTTCGCTTGAAGAGCTTTGGATGGCTTTTGCCAATGGTGCCGCCTTAGTTGTTTGTACTGAGAAGCAAGTTCGCTCCGGGCTTGGTTTGGTTTCTTTTTTGCACCAGCATCGAGTCACTGTTTTTTCTACCGTCCCTACCTTATTAACTGCGTTAGAAGGCGATTTGCCTTTTCTGCGATTACTCATTTTAGGTGGCGAAGCTTGTCCCCGCAGTTTAGTTAAAATTTGGAGTAGGCCTGGATTAAAGATAGTCAATACTTATGGTCCCACAGAGGCAACTGTGATTGCAACTTATGCGGAATGTCATCCAGATAAAGAAATTACAATCGGTAAGCCCTTGCCCGGCTATGAAGTATTGGTTGTTGATGAAAACTTGCGCGAAATAAAAGATGGGGAAGAGGGCGAGTTATGTATCGGTGGTCTTGCATTAGCTCGTGGTTATGTAAACCTTCCAGAAAGTACAGCGGAGAAATTTGTATTAAACCCAGCAAATAAAGAGCAACGTTTGTATCGTACGGGCGATTTAGTCGCTAAAACTGAAAACGGGGATTTACGATTTGCCGGACGAATTGATGATCAGGTTAAATTACGCGGTTTTCGTATTGAATTGAATGAAATAGAAGCAGTTATGATGCAATATCCGGGAATTAAGCAAGCAGTAGTCGCTTTGCAAACCCAGGAGCATTCCGTTTTAGTTGCTTATGTAACAATAGATAAAGGGGATTTACTGGATATCAATGCCTTAAAGCTTTTTTTAAAGGCTAATTTACCTGATTACATGATTCCAGCTATGGTAGAAACGCTAGATTCTTTTCCCGTTCTTGCAAGTGGTAAAGTAAATCGTAAAGCACTACCTGCAATTGCTTTCACGAGAGTAGAACAAACTTATCATCCTCCAAAATCAGAGCTAGGAAAAGAAATAGCAATGGTGTGGGAAAACGTGTTGGACTATCCACAGATCTCAGTTGATGCGGATTTTTTCTATGATTTGGGGGGACATTCGTTACTGGCTGCTAAAACGATTTCTAAATTGCGGAGAATTCCTGCTTTAAAAAATATTTCTATTTTAGATTTATATAAAAATCCAACAATTGGCCAACTCGAGCAAAAGTTTCAAGATGCTAATGCGACTGCATTCCCTGAAGAGCCAACTGATAACAAAAGGTACCATGTCCCTGCCTGGAAATATTATTTATGTGGCATTGGTCAATTTTTTGGTTGCTTGCTTCAATATGCTGTTGGCACCTTACAATTGCTCGCTGTTGTTTTATGCTATAGCTGGATTACTTCTCAATATTCTATTATTTCTCGTGAATCCCAGTTAGCGTTTTTAGCTTTATTTTTATCGCTACCTATTATTTCCCTTTTTATTACTGTGGGGATGAAATGGTTATTATTAGGACGGATAAAACCAGGTATCTATCCACTCTGGGGTTGGTTTTATTTTCGTTGGTGGTTGGTGCAAAGACTGCAGAAAAATTTATTTTTAGCTAAATATCTGGTGGGATCCCCCTTGGCTAATATTTATTATCGTTTATTGGGGGCTAAGATCGGGAAAAATTGTTATTTGGGCTCCATGCAGATTTCTACCCATGACTTGCTTACGATTGGTGATAATACTTCAATTGGGTTTGATAGTCGTCTTAATGGTTATATTATTGAAGATGGTTGGTTAAAAATTGGTTCAATAGACATTGGTAGTAACTGTTATGTAGGAGCACGGGCAGTTATTGGCTTGAATACTGTGATAGAGGACAATGCAGTTTTAGATGAGATGTCGATGTTGCCTGATGAAGGTGTGATAGCGCAAGGAAGTTATTTCACTGGTTCTCCTGCTATGCCTAGCTCTCTTCCTGCTGATCATGTAGTGCGTAAAAAAATGAAAGTGGAAGAACCCACCATGTTGGAAAATACTTTATTTGGTATTTTGCATTATTTGGGAATTGTATTTGTAATGGGGGTTTTTTACTTATGTTTACTTCCCGGTATTTCGTTAATTACCTATTATTATGATCAAGGACGTTATTTTGCCACAATGCTGTTTGCTATACCGTTGGCTTCCGCTCTCTTTTTAAGTTTGTATTATTTATGCATTGTTATTTGCAAAAAAATTATTTTGGATAGGATAAAGCCTGGGCAGTACCCATTAAAGAGTTTTTATTATCTACGTCATTGGATTATTATCAAAATGCTTGATAGCGATGAAATCTCTATTATGGCAGATACCTTATTTTTGCCTGCATTTTTACGACTGTTGGGCGCAAAATTGGGCAAAGGTGTGGAAATGGGGGAAACACCCCATATTATTCCTGATCTGGTGACTATTGAAGAAGGAGGCTTTACCGCAAGCTCTGTTGCGTTAGCTTGGCCGGCTGTAAGTCAGGGGGTTATTACTTTTGCGCCAGTGAATATTGGTCGTAGAGGATTTGTCGGTAATGTGAGCCTACTATCAGCTGGTAAAAAACTGGGTGATGGCGCTTTACTAGGATGTTTATCAGTCACCCCAGATGGGGATAAAGCGCTGCAGCCTGATTCTGCTTGGTTGGGT
>CAZTYT010000138.1:2815-6122 GCA_964618245.1 uncultured Legionella sp.
TATTTGTGGGTTTTTCTGATAAAGATACATTTTATCCTTCTAAGAAACTGTATTTTACTCGTTTGTTGATTGAATTTTTGCGAATAATTATTCCTACTTCATTTTCGTTGGTTGTGTTGTTTAATATGCTGTCGGTATTGGATTACATGCTCAGTCATTTTTCCTGGACGGTTACAGCGTTGGTGTTGCCAGTTTCTGAGCTGTTTTTTACGGTATGTATGGTAGGGATTTTAGTGGGTCTAAAATGGATATTATTAGGGCGATTAAAATCTTTGACCAAGCCAATATGGGATCCCTTTATTTGGAAAAACGACATTATTGAATATTCTTATAATTACTATATTAATCCCCATTGGACTAATAAAGTTTTAGGTACTCCTTTTGCACTTTGGATACATCGTTGTTTAGGTACAAAAGCTGGAAAGCGTGTATTTACTGATAGCGCAGAATTTTCTGAGTTTGACCTTATCACGATTGGGGATGATGTATGTATTAATGCTGAAACTATCATCCAAACCCATCTTTATGAAGACAGGATTTTTAAAGTATCTAATGTGACTATTCATTCTGAGTGTAATGTAGGGGTAGGTTCTATCGTATTGTATAATACGGTAATGGAAAAGAATTCTGCCTTGGGAAGCCTCTCCTTATTGATGAAGGGTGAGAGTTTGCCAGAAAACACTAAATGGGCTGGTATTCCTGCTCAATCAGCAGCTCTTGCTTTAACTTATAGCACTGCATCACAAGCGGTTGTATCCACGCTTGCAGAAAATGCAGTACCCGAAATGTTATAAAAAGCGTAAGAAAAAAGCCCAATGGAAGGTGGTCATGAGCAAAATAGCAGAGTTTATCTCGACTCCGGGAGTATCAGATGTTTTTCATGAAAATAAAGAACATCGGTTTGGATTATATGAAACGAAAGGCAGGCGTGAGAGCATGGAAGATGCTGCATACGCCTGCTGGTATACACCGGAAACCTTTAAAAATTTAGCCCCTCAAGATATTGGTCATCGTTTATGGACCAGTTATCATCTTTTAAATCAGAAAATCTCTAAAGAATGTGGTACTACGGCATCCACTACTGTTTATGATGGCAGAGGCAATTTGATCACAGCAACTCTAGGTGATTCTTTAGCATTTGTCGCTGTTTATAATAAGACAGGGAAAATAGCTGGAGTAATACGTTTGAATCAACTGGAGCATCACCCTGATTTAGAGCGGGAAAGAATTAAGGCTGCGGGTGGGACTGTCGACAAAGAAAAGCGTCTGGCTGGCGAGTGGGGTAGTTTAGCTGTTTCCCGATCGCTGGGGGATGCCAGTTTTCCTGGCATTTGTGCTGATGCTAGTATTGATATCATTACTCTATCAGAAATCTATTACAAATTAGAGATTGCACCAGAAGATGTGAGTCAAGTACAAATTATAACTACTTGTGATGGTTTTGCGGAAAAATACAGCTCGTCTAAAGCTGCTCAAGAGACTTGGCTTTTTTCTTGTCTCGCTGATCTTAATGCAAACGATTATTTAAATTCCGAAGAGCAAATAGCATGGCGGCTGGGCAATAAGGCGCTTGCTAGTGGTTCAGGAGATAACCTTTCGATTATTGTACAAACTTTAGTGCATGGTAAACCATGCATGCATGGAGTCTATGATGGCCATGGCGGGGTTGATGCTGCTATATATGCTGCGCAAAATATTGGAGGTATCTTTGACGTACAATGTCTTCTTAAACACGTGGATTACGCTGCGCAAGTGCTGAGTATTTATCAGGCATTGGATATTTATCGACGTGATAATCCTGATCAGGGTAAGCAAAATTTAAGAAGTGCAAAATTGCAAGAAATATATCAACAAATTGAACTTATTCAAGACAAAGCAAAAGAATTACACAGCCGTTTTACTTTATTCCTTGATGCACAAAAGATTAAATTAGGTGCTTTGGCTGCGCAAGAAGTTTATAGTTGTATGAGCACATTAACTTATCAGTATGAATATCAGCAAATTAATGAGCAAGAATATCTTCAATCAATGAACTATCTTCTTGCCGAAGATAGACCTTTATCTTCGATGGGGCCATCATCAACTTATGCCTTTCCCTTTGAGTATTTAGATCGCATTCAAGAAAATGTGAAATTACTCAGAGAGCATCGTGGATGGAAGCCTTTTTTTGTTAATTTTTTAGCTTCTGGAGTAGGTTGTTTAGTGGGAAAACAACGAGTTAGTCATATCTCTATGTTTCAAAAAATACTGACTGATAGCGGGAGTAAGCTCGAGACACTTAATAATCATATCGAGAATACTTTTCCTGGCTATTGATATTGTAGGAAATTACCAGCTTAGCAGGAAGGTTATCAATCCTCTTTTTTCAGATTGCACCAAATAATTTATCGTTATATCAAACTCAAACACTAGATAAAAGAGTTTGAGTTTGACAAAAAGGTGTGTTTTCTATGAGGTAGAGCTTGTTGAAGGATTATAATGGACTCATCCTGCCTTTATTGAATAATTATCAATTAAGCGAATTTCTCCAATTTGCACGGCTGCAAAGCGTCGGTTATCGTATTCTTCAATGTATTCTACTAAAATATTGTTTGCAGTTAATTCATGGTGAATTTCTTGAGCGCTTTTATTTTTTTGCTGAAATAGGCGCGCAAATTGTTCTGCTATTTTTTTTTGCTCAGGATTTAAGCGGTTATTGCGTGAGCTATAAGCTAACCCACTGAGCTCTCTAACAATAGGGCAGGGAATAATTTCTATGTCCATAAAAAAAGATTTAACCATTTCGCGAATTAAAATGTACTGTTGGTAATCTTTCTCACCAAAATAAGCGCGATGGGGTTTAACCAGATTCAATAACTTCATGACCACGGTAAGTACGCCATTAAAATGTCCCGGGCGTTGTTTTCCTTCCATGAGTTGACATAATTGATGTTCATGGACTTGATAATTATATTGGTCGGGGTAAATTGCTCGCTCAGTGGGTAAAATGCAAAAATCAATGCCTGCTTCCTCCATGATTTGAAGATCTGCCTCTAAGGTGCGTGGATAGTGTTTAAAATCTTCAGCCTGATTAAACTGAGTTGGGTTAACAAATAAACTGGAGGCAGTGTATTGATTTTCTTTGCAGCTACGAGCAAATAAAGAAACATGCCCTGCATGCAGATTACCCATAGTTGGAGCAAAACCTACAGTGCAGTCAGATGCTATTTTCTTACGGAAAGCAACCCATTCATTAAGGTCATGAAAAACTTGCATGAATAAAAACTCCTAATGTAGGTTGGGCCTTGGCCCAACAATTCTTTAATTT
>CAZTYT010000139.1:0-6094 GCA_964618245.1 uncultured Legionella sp.
AAACATGAGAAATGGTTAAATTTTGTGAGGATCTCTCAGAACCTGTTTGCGGCATCAATGGCCCCAATCTTATCTCAATGAATGCACAAATCATTATCAGGTGATATAATATAAGCACAAAGATTGATAATTTATCAGGTGGGATAATGAACTTAGAACAGCTGAAGTTACAAGCTCAAAACTCTTATAAGGTTGTCAATTTTCATAAAAATGCCCTTTATGAAAACTCCACAGAAGACCTAATTCAAGCCTTTAAGAAAATTAGCAAAGCAGCGTCTATACTGGATATAAGCGAGAATAGACTGGATTCAGCAAAAGCAGACATTGCCTCCACTTCGCAAGCCATACCACTTCATATAACAGCCATTGATTTAGGAAATAATAAACTCGGTAGAAAGCCCGTTCAAGAATTAATTGCTATTTTTAAAGCAATTCCCCGATCAGTTTCTAATATCAATTTTAATAGAAATCAACTTTTTGAAAAAACTACAGAAGAAATAATACAAGTTTTGGCTGCTATTCCTAAATCCGTAAATTCAATCTGTCTAGCAGCAAATGGCTTAGGTAAAAAATCAACTAGTGAAATACTACAGATATTGGCCGCAATCCCTTCTCATATTCAACAGATTGACTTAAGTGATAATGGACTAGAACATAAAACACCAGAGGAATTAGCACAAATATTCAAAGCGCTTCCCAAATCAGTCACTACTTTGCAGTTTAGAGTCAATCACTTCAACAATCTATCCGATGAAGAATTAGCACTAATTTTTTCTAACATGGGCAAATCCCTTACTTCGCTTACCTTTCATCATAGTTTTTTGGAAATGCCTATTAAAAAAATAGAGCAAATCCTTAAATTAATCCCTCCAAATGTCAACCAACTTGATTTAAGCGATAACAAACTGGATGAAAAAACCGATGACGAATTGGTTGCTATTTTTGAGGCCATCCCAAAATCAGTTACAACTCTGGTTTTAAGTCAAAACAACTTTTATGGACTAACTACAGACTCTTATCAGAGTATATTTGCTACCTTTCCATCATGGATTACCCGACTTGATTTCAGTGATAATGAACTCAATGAATCGGAGTACACAAATATCATTGGATTAGTGAGCTACCTTCCTCCTACAGTAAATAACTTAAGCTTACGCTCTAATAAATTAAATGAATTTCCCGTAGAAGAGTTAGTTGAAATTATTCAGTCTCTACCACCAACAGTTAATGACCTGGATTTAAGTGACAATCAGTTATTCAGCTGCCATTTTAAAGATGATACGGTTGACCAAAATCCAGGCGATACTTTAGCTACCGTCTTAAAAGCAATTCCAGCGTCTGTCTCAACCTTAAATTTAAGTGAAAACTCATTAGGAATTCTTGAAACAGCCGAATTAGTGAAGGCATTATCAACAATTCCATCTACAGTCACTACTTTAATCTTGAATGGAAATGATTTTTATAAGAAAAACAATGCTGAATTGGTAAAAATACTGGCAGCCATTCCCCTCTCAGTCACAAAAATCCAATTAGGGCATAATCAATTATTTCTAGGTAAGAACTCCAAAGAGCGTGATGCATTACTAAAAAGATTAGGTGATTTGCGCTGGAATAAAAAAAACATCAATGAGCCTCGTCTTGATTTAGGCGCAAATGGTGAGGAAGACTTAGCCCGTGCTGCCTCTTTATTATTAGACATAAGCAAGAACAATGCGCTTCCAATGCCAGTTATAAAACAAATTGGCTTTTTTCTATCTTCAGGATCGAACAAGTTAATCGACATTGATAATATGGCCGCTGAGATAATTAGCCTCATCAAAACTGTTTATGCGCAACCAGAAAAAAATTTTTCTGATCAAGAAAAAAATGGTTTAGACAATATCCTTAAGAAAAGTAAAAGCTTTACTGTAAAAATTAAGCAGATTGCCGAATACGCTGGTGATCCTGCTTTGCACCAAACTATTACTGGGGATTCACTATTGCCGATTTTGAGAGAAATAAACCCTTCAGATATAAAAACACTGGAACAGGTGAAAAACAATTTACAAGCTTATGCAGGAACCTATACCCAAGCTAAACCATAGATTGGATCGTTTGCCATCAGAATAGGCTTTGACTATCCATGCAAATGCAACCCTGGTTGCAAGCAACCTGGGTTGTAAACCAAACTGCCCCAGTCTTCAACAAATAGAGAGGCCTGGTTACTTTAGCTCAGTCACCAAACTTTTGGAAACAACCTCTCCTAAGTCACGAGATAACTCATGCTTCGCCAATTCAGTTAATTGTTGACGCATTAATGCTTGACGTGTTTTATCATATCGTTTCCAGCGAGTAAAAGGATTCGCCATACGGGCAGCAATCTGCGGATTTAGCTTATCTAAAGTAAGCAATATCTCTGCCAGAAAAGCATAACCACTGCCATCTAAGGCATGGAAATTTCGCGGGTTGCCCATACAAAATGCCCCAATCACTGAACGCGCTTTATTTGGATTTTTAATACTAAAATCAGGGTGCTTTAACAGTTGCTTCACCTGCTTTAAAGTCCCCGGAAGCTCACTCGCTGCCTGGATGGCAAACCATTTATCCAAGACTAATTCGTACTTCGACCATTGTCGATAGAAGTGATCGATGGCCTGTTCACGTAATTGCTGATTAGTGCAATTGGCCAATAAACCAAAACTGGCTATCTGATCTGTCATCGTTTTAGCTTGAGCAAATTGTTGTTGACAAATCGCCAAGGCAACAGATTCTTTCGCTTTCATCATTAGCCACAAGCAGATATTACGAAGCTTGCGTCGACCATAAGCAGCCCCGTGCATGTGATGCTCTTCTTGTTGCCATAATTTTTGATACATGGTTTGCATATCATCATACAAATGGGTTCCCAATTCCATACGGAAGTAATCGCGAACTGCCTCTACTGCACTTACATCCACGGAATCCAACATCGCTGCTACTTCTTCAAAACCAGGCAATGTCAGTAATTCGGCACGTAAGTCAGCATCTAATGCATCATCCAATAGGACATGTCTAAATGCAGCAATCAAAGCTGCAGGAACATGCCACTGGCTACGGGGCAAAGCTAAACAGGTTTTTATATTGTTTAATACCAACCGTTGTGCGGCGTCCCATTTTGCATAACCATCGGTTTCATGACGCAGTAAAAAAATTAACTCATCGTCGCTTAACTCTTGCTTTAACTTAATTGGCGCTGAAAATTCACGTAGCAAAGAAACCACTGGCTTTTCACTCAAGTTATTAAAAGTAAACTGTTGTTGTTTTTCCTTAAGCTCCAATAAATGAGTTTCTATTGGCATCATTTGTCCTTGGGAGTCAAATAACGCGATCTGAATGGGAATATGAAACGGTTTTTTATCTTGGCATTCAGGTGTTGGCGGACAACTTTGTTGCATGTTCAAGGTCAACGTGCCATTCTCATAACGGCTAGCGACTACCACTTCAGGGGTCCCTGCCTGGCTATACCATAATTTAAACTGACTTAAATCCATACCGTTCGCATCTTCCATAGCGGCAACAAAATCATCAATTGTCACTGCTTGGCCATCATGACGCTCAAAATACAAGTCCATTCCTTTTCGATAACGCGCTTTGCCCAGTAAAGTATGCTGCATACGAATTACTTCAGCCCCTTTGTTATATACTGTTGCGGTATAAAAATTATTTATTTCTTGATAGGACTCTGGCCTGACTGGATGAGCCATGGCACTTGCATCTTCAGGAAATTGGGTATTCCGTAATACTCTGACATCCATGATGCGATTAACATCGCGTGAATTCATATCACGGGAGAATTCTTGATCGCGAAAAACCGTTAAACCTTCCTTTAAACTTAATTGGAACCAGTCCCGACAAGTAACCCGATTACCAGTCCAATTATGGAAATATTCATGGCCGACCACCCCTTCAATATCGGCATAGTCTTGGTCGGTAGCCGTATCTGGGCGCGCAAGGATGTACTTGGAGTTAAAAATATTTAATCCTTTATTCTCCATCGCCCCCATATTGAAATCGCTTACCGCAACTATCATAAAAATATCTAAATCATATTCTCGGCCATATACTTCTTCGTCCCAACGCATGGACTTCTTCAAAGATTCCATTGCATGGGCACATTTATCTTCATTGCCAGGCTCGACATAGATATGCAAATCAACTTTTCTTCCAGAGCAAGTAATAAACTGATCATTAATACTCGCCAACTTTCCAGCAACTAATGCAAACAGATAAGAAGGTTTTTTAAAAGGATCTTGCCAGATAACCCAGTGGCGCCCATCATCACTCTCCCCAGAATCAATTAAATTACCATTAGACAATAAGACAGGATAGGTGGTTTTATCGGCTGTAATCCGCGTCGTATAAGTTGCTAAAACATCGGGGCGATCAAGAAAATAAGTGATCCGCCTAAACCCTTCTGCCTCACACTGGGTACAAAATAAATGGTTGGAACGATAGAGCCCGGATAATTTAGTATTATTTTGAGGATAAATCCGAGTTACAATTTTTAATAGCACCTCATCAGGGCAATGTTCAATAATCAAGGATTCAGGGGAGACCTGATACTCTGATGGCGCCAATTTTCGCTCATTCATCTGCAAGCTAATTAACTCCAGTTCATCTCCATATAAATGCAATGCACCAGGATGTTTCCGTGTTAATTTTAATTCGCTGCTGACTAAAGCATGATCATCATATAAATCAAAATTAAGATTTACTGTTTCAACGGCGAATAAGGGCTCTTGGTAATTTTTTAAATAAACAGTGGTATCAAGGGAGCTCATGTTTTTTCCTTAAGGCTTTAACTTGAGGTTATTTTCATTTTTATTAAAGGATAAATCAATCGTTAGTTCCCAAATTGGCACTAAATTATCCAAATTTTAGCAATAGAAAAGTAAATGCCAACATACCCTGGAAAATTAATTAATTTAGCTACTATACTGAGTATTAAGAGGTTGTTTCTTAAACCAAATCCGCATGGTCAAGAGATAACCAGAAATAAATGAAAACACACGTATATCCTTCGCGAGGGATAAGTATAAAGGGGATGGCTCATGAACACTCAAGATTTTTTAGCCGGCTATACCAAGCGCTTTGTGGATAGCAAAGAAGAAGAAATGGGCTTGGATGAATACCTGGAGCTGTGTAAAAACGATCCTTCAGCTTATGCGAATCCAGCCGAACGCTTATTAATGGCCATCGGTGAGCCTGAAATGATCGATACGCGCCATGATCCTGTTTTATCGCGTATTTTTTCCAACAAAATTATTCCTCGTTACACTGTGTTTAAAGAATTTTACGGCATGGAAGAGCCTATTGAACAAATTGTTGGCTTTTTAAAACATGCAGCGCAAGGACTGGAAGAAACCAAACAAGTACTCTATCTGTTAGGTCCAGTTGGCGGTGGTAAATCGTCTATTGCGGAAAAATTAAAAGACCTCATGGAAAATATTCCATTTTATGCCATTAAAGGCTCACCCGTATTTGACTCGCCCTTATCTTTATTTAATCCAACTGAAGATGGCGAACTGTTGCATGAACGTTTTGGTATCCCGCCACGTTATTTACGCTATTTAATGTCCCCTTGGGCTGTAAAAAGACTACAAGAATTTAATGGAGACATTAGTAAATTTCGCGTGATCAAGGTAAAACCCTCCCGATTAAAGCAAATTGCCATTGCGAAAACAGAGCCTGGTGATGAAAACAATCAGGATATTTCTTCTTTGGTCGGTAAAGTGGATATTCGCAAACTAGAAGAATTTTCTCAGGATGATCCAGATGCATACAGCTATTCCGGTGGCTTATGCCGCGCTAACCGAGGTCTTTTAGAATTTGTGGAAATGTTTAAAGCGCCAATTAAAGTGTTACATCCTTTACTGACTGCTACCCAAGAAGGCAATTACAATGCCACTGAAGGCTTATCCTCTATTCCGTTTGAGGGGATCATTTTAGCGCATTCTAATGAATCAGAATGGCAAAGCTTTAGAAATAACAAAAACAATGAAGCCTTTATCGATCGTATAAATATTGTCAAAGTACCTTATTGCCTGCGCATTTCGGAAGAACACAAAATCTATCA
>CAZTYT010000140.1:0-5970 GCA_964618245.1 uncultured Legionella sp.
AAAATAATTAAGATAATTCTTTCTTTGAAGCAAGGAATAATATTCTATCCAACATTTTTGTACTTAAGATTCGCTTTAAAAAAATAAACATATGAGCAGGTAATGTCACAGGATATTTTGCCCTAGGTCTTTTAGACTCAATTGCATGAATTAATTTTTTAATTACAGCTTGTGGCTTCTTAGTAAAAACTGACTCTGTGGTTTTCTTATAAGTTGCTAGCATATTTTTATATTGCTCCCCAAAAGAGCTCTTTTCCATATCAATAGAACTTAGGGTACCTTCTACACAGTTATCTCTAAAACGACTTTCTATAGGGCCTGGCTCAATGGTAATAACATGAATGCCAGAATTTTTCAGCTCCAGACGCAAGGTGTCGCTAACTCCTTCTACTGCGTACTTGGATGCATTATAAGCTCCTCTAAAGGGTAAGCTAATAATCCCCAGGATGGAGCTAAGATTAATAATACGACCCTCACCCTGTTTACGCATTACCGGGATAGCGTAATGGCATAACTCTATTAAACCGAAAACGTTTGTTTCAAATTGTTTGCGCAAAACATCTCGAGAGAGATCTTCTAATGCGCCAGCTTGTCCATAACCTGCATTATTTATCAAAACATCCAGGCGGCCTTCAGTTTTACCCAATACCTCAGCAAAAGCGGTCTGGATAGAGCTAGAGTCATTAACATCTAACAAAACAGTATCTAGCCCTAAATCATTTAATCGTTCCCTGTCTTCTTTTTTTCTACATGAAGCAATAACGTGATGCCCTCTCTGATTTAATGCGATTGCTGTATTAAACCCTATACCAGTTGAGCAACCCGTAATTAATATTACTTTTTTCATATTTAACCTCAAAGCATTGGTGATGTGAGGGGCTGTAAATACCCATTTATAGTCTATAATTTCCTATGGAACAATCTAAAAAGGGATTCGATCATGGAAAAAGTAAATATAAGAAATTATAGAGCGATACCTATTCTTGTTTTATCAATTCTCTTACTTGCAGGAAGCTCCTACTTCGCCGTTGCAAAAGCAGAGGCCAACTCTACCCCACTAGCAGGACAACAACTTGCTTATTTCATCGGTTATCATTATGCCCCCGGTTATGCTAATGGCCCTCATTACTATCACTATCATCACGCAGTTCCTCGAGCAGTCTATTGGACTAGGTGGCGCTACGTAGGACATGGTTGCAATAGACATTGCCTGGTCGATCGTTACACTGGTCGTGTTGTCCGTTGTGAACGTGTATGTCATCACTAGACAAAAACAACCTGTATTAAGGTAAGTCACCTAATACAGGTTGCTAAACTCAAGCAAAGTAATCCACCATGCCTTTAGGTGTGGTTTGTTTCTTTGCTGGTATTATGATTTCGTCTTCTTTTTCAAATTGAAAGGTCGTGCTCTCTTGTGAAGTAGAGCCATGTTGATGTCCAAATTGGCGACTTCCTCGTTCTGAGTCAATGTTAACATCAGATAAACTTAAACCCTGTTCTGACATCATTTCATGTAGTCGTGGCAATGATTGGTCAATAATGTCTCTGACCTGTTGGCTATGACTAGTAATATCAATCGATGCAGAGTTATTAATGACCCTGACACTAATTTCTATTGGCCCTAACTCTTCTGGATGAACTTTGATTACTGCACGCTGAAGCCCTTGTTGTCCAAGCCATACGGCATGTTCAGCAAATTGAGTGGCACCTTGTGGATGCTCAATATCTAAAGAAAAATCTACAGACTGTGGTATTGCAAAAGGTTTTACATCGCTACTTTGAGACAGTTCTGTAATATTTTGCACGTTGTTAAATGTAAGGGCAGGATTGGTTTGCAACTCATTATTCGCCTGAGAATTATTAGTAATTGATTCATCTATCAAATTAAATAATTTTTTAGCTTCATTGCTAGTATCAAGCTCAACATTTATTTTTGGCGAAGACTCGGACTCTGCTATCTGAGGCTCTATGTCCATGTCTTGCTCATCATTTTTTGTTTTATCGAGAGAATCTAATGAAAACATTGTTGTTGCTTGAGATTTATTCGTATCACGAGTGGTAATTTCTATAGCATTTTTTAATGGTTTTTGAAGAAAAGGAAGCTTTTCAACAGCTGCCTGAGCCTCTTCATCATTAACTTCAAATTGGTCATTAAAAACAGATGACTGAATAGCCATGTCAGCGGTTTTTCTACTTGTTACTAATTGCTGAGACTGTTCTTCTGATAAACTAGATGACTCAATAAGCTTTTCATCGGCTTGGTTATTTATCACTGATGGTTGAAGTTCAAATCCTGTATTCTTATTGAGGGTTATCGCTTGATCCGCTGATAATGCCATATTTACATTTGGATAATGCTCTAAAGTATTTTTAACATTATTTAGTGGAAACGATTCAGACTTAAGTATATGCAAATCATTTGCTCTATTCTCAGACCCAATCAAACCAGTTTTTGTATTAGCCAAATCCTCCTGAGTGGATTTAACATCGTTTTGCAACGTATCAGTACTTATTTTGGTTTGATAGTATTCAGAGTTAATCCAGGCCACAGCCACATTATCATTTAGGGGGGCATCACCTGTTACTGTTTGCGATTGTGCTTCCTTGCCACATTCAAAACCACCTTGTTCTGATTGCTCTTGTCTTACCATTAGGCCAACAGGCTCAGAATCAGGCTGTGTAATAATTTGAGACATTAAAAAAACAAAGGCGTTGGGGTCAACAGAAATATCATTATCTTCTTGTTGCTCATCTTTCAATGAAGATTGCTCCAGTTCGGTTGTATCTGGAAGCTCCAGCCCCAGCAGCGAACTTAAAGCCATAGGATTTAAATCAAGCATCAACACTCCTTTGTTTAACCTTTATAATATCCATATCTACTAATTAATCCATGTTAATCATATACTTGGCCGGTGTAAAGAGCAAGCAAGGTAAGAAGTGCTTTGAAAAACCTGCTCTCGTTAATATCTAACCAAGCGAAGCCCTGGAGCTATGATTAACTTCTTCTTGGGCACTGTTTTTCTCTTCTTGATAAAAGAAAGACCCTCGCACACTTGGATTTCTCGGTTGAGAGGCCGCTTTAGGTGGCCCCACAATTTCATTAATATTTGCTAATCCATCGCAAAGTAAAGCGTGATAACGATCAAAGCAGGAAGTACTTTCTGGTTTAATAAAACACTTTGATTTCACTAATCGGTGAAAAGTCTTATCTTCCTTATATTGGATACCGTATTTAGTACTTAAATACGCCTCAAATCCTTGTAATTTCTCAGCAGGAATATTGAATTTTTCTAATATGGCCTGGCTCTCTGGGCTCATATCTTCTATATTGACCGCATAATCATCGAGCGCCTCTTTAAGTTGCTGTTTATTTCCGTCCTCTTTTAACAGTTCTTCAAAATGCGTACGGACAAAATCCCGAGCTTCATTAAGGACCATATCAGAGGTTAAAATAACTAACAACGGATGGCCTATCACTGATTGAAACAAACGGCGTTTCACCCCAGAACAACAAGATGGCTTGTCCCCTTCTCCATCATCATATTCCTCTTCTTTCCCTTTTTTATTTTTGCGGCTCTTGTCCCAATTGTGTGCTCGACCCAGATGCGCAAGCTCATCAATAAAATGATTGATTCGGCCTTCCAAAGTATGACCGCCAATCGCAGCTACTGTTTTATCCTTAGCCGCTAACCATAACAGGCTAATTAAAGGCTGATACTCTTCAAAGGTGGACCAACGTTCGGTACGCGCATCATTTATATAAACATAGGATGCATCCGGATGCATCCAATGGTTTGGTTTTGACAGATAACGCCAGGCAGTGTGGTCTTTGTGCTGGTAATAGGCTTTCAGCGCTAATTCATACTCTGCATTATTCAGCTTCAATGCTTGTAATTCAGCAAAGTCCATTGGCAGTTTTATGGTTTTTCCAGACTTGGTCTTGATCGTCGCAGGATTAGCCTCATAACGAGCCTTTAACTGCGCACGTAAAGCATTCATTACTTCGGGAACGCTCAAATCATCCAATTCCCGCTGATAATGTTTTATCGCTGACTCTAAACGTTTTCGCTCGCCTTCAGTCAACGCCACCATGGAGGACTCATGGTTATTAGCAAGCGCTGCCAGATCGATACCTTGTAGTACTTCTTGGCGATAATAACTATTTTGCTCTGCTAACTCCCGAATTGCAGGAATAGTTAACAATATTGCTGCTGCTTCCTGATTCCCTGTTCTAAGTGCTAATCGAAATAATTCGTTTGATTGACTATCATCCACTGATTGATGTGCTAAAGCTTTTACTGAAGGAATATCTAGCAAAAAACGCAACTCATCATTCATTTCCCGATTATTTTGGCGAATAAGATATCTTAATATAAGAAAACAAAATTTGGTTTGCCTTTCATCTTGAATATCAAAAACGTCAGGCTCTATTATTGCAGATGCACGTTGATGGAAAGAAAATAATTCTTTCAGGACAAATGGCGATACTATCTTAGCACCATATTCATAGACATGCTGCTCTGCATAAGCAAAGCACTCATTGCTACGTGATAACATATCCCAACAAATATCAAAATGATTATTTTCAGCCGCGAGTTGAAAAGCCTTGAAATCAGAAGCAGCAATCATCGTATTTACATCATTCGGCATCATTGATTCTAATTTTTTTACCCTCGCAACATCACCATATCTTACTGCTTGACGATAAGCATTATAAGGATAGTAGCTATAGTAGCTTGCTGATCTCACCATTTCCAAGGGGAATTTCTCTATTTGCTGCTGCTGGTAATTATTGAAAGCTTGTCCTTTTCCTAATAACTTATCGATGCCAAACCATAGACGTTGATACCATCTGGGTTTAGGGATAAACAATAACGCATTATTTTCAATATAATCTAATACACTTGAACACCCATTTTCGACAGCATGTTCATAAATTAGCTTAACAATTTTAGATAAATCAAGTTTCTTTTTGCGCGCCAAATAATCTAACCGCTCAACTGAGGCACTTGCTTTGGTAAATGAAAAGTTCTTTTTAAGAAGGTTTTGTAGGTAATGTTCTAATTCTTTTCTGAGAAAATTTTTTACAGTCTTTTCCGTACCAAAAAAAGAAATAAATCCAAATGCAAGCCGTTTCGATAATTTAAAATGCTCAACAACTAAAGAAGGATCAAAATCCAGTATATTAGATTCAGGGGATAACAATATGGATTCTAAATATTGTAATGAATCAACACGTATAGGATAGGTTGCGTATTCATAGGCTCTTAGATAAGAAGATATGCTATCAGATATTCTGGAACGAATTAGATCGCTATCAAATCCTCTATTTTTCATTTCTTCACAAGAATTTAAAAAAAGCTCCGCATATCTGAGTACGTCAAGATGGCCATATTTAGCAGCAATAGGATAAATCCAGCGCCACTCCAGTCCTGACCAATGTGTAGTCATATGTTTCAAAATTTCAATATGACCTTTTTCAGCAACCTGTTCAAAAGTAATATGGATTTTATCCATAACAACGATATATTCAGGAAACTTCGTTTCGATATCAACAAGTATTTCCATACATCCCGCTACCGCCGCACACTTATAAACGTCTACAATTGTGTTCACAGTTTGATTTGGAACTTTTGAGAGAAGAAATCGGAATAAAGCCACATCGCTATTTTGAGCTGATTTTTTAAGCATATCAGGAATAGCTTCCAGCTTATCCGAATCCTCCCATTTTTCTTTCCAAATATCGATGCCCAGTAGATTATCCAAATAATGAAGTACTTCAAGTTTTCCCGCCTCAAGTGCCTCTCGGTAAGCTTCCATTGCTATGCTATGACTGATAGAACTTTGGGGAATACTTAACAAATCAGATACATTCTCCATGCGTTCCGAGACAGGATCTTTTAGAGTATTTAGAAAGTCTAATACTTCAAGTTGAGAATTTTTTGCAGCGAGTAAATACGAATTACGCAC
>CAZTYT010000141.1:0-2825 GCA_964618245.1 uncultured Legionella sp.
TATGGTATTACTCCAGAAGAAGTAGCACAAATCCAACAAGATGCTACTAATTTTGTAGGTATATTAGATTATCGGGAGCAGCTAAATGCGTACGTCACAGCAGTAACTAATTTTAAAAACATTTTACGGGATGGTTTAAAAAATGGAGGTACGATAGAAATGCCTATGCCGCCTACTCCGATGTTTAGTGGTACTATGTTGCCCGGTATTTTTGCCCGATGTACCGCCATTGCCAACCGGATTAAATCACACCTTAATTACAATATTGCGGATGGCTATGAATTGGGACTAGAAGGAGTAGAATCGAATACAGATGTAATTGAACTGAAACCAAGTATTAAGATTCGCCTTGTCAATGGCGGATACCCGGAAATCATCTGGAAAAAGAAAGGCATGGACGGTATTGAAATTCAAAAAGAAGATGAAAACGGCAACTGGCAGCGCCTGGCAATAGATATGTCCCCCAATTTCATTGATATGTCCCCTTTACCACCAAAAGGTACGAGTGTGGTATGGCGCTATCGCGTTATCTACATACGCAAAGACCAGCACGTAGGGCAGTGGAGTGAGGTGGTTAGTATTACTGTTACAGGCTAAGTGCAAGGGCTAGTTTCAGTCGCCTTAGTAAGCTGTCGGGCAGGGCGACTGAAACTCCCCGTATTACTCGCTCCACGCATTCTTTCCTTCCAAGGGCATACAGGCAATGTACTCGCCAGGCACGGGATCGTAGCGTAAAATATTTTGTGCAACTTCCTGCGAAGTGTAATAACCCATCAGCGTCAGGCTTTTCAATTTTCTGAAAAAAAGTAACCGGCGGAGGCGATTCGACGAGGGCAATACCCCAGGCGGAGGGTGGAAACTTAGCGCTTTCTTTGTCTAATTTCACAAGGTACTCCTCGCGCTGCGTTTGGTCACAATCGACAAAAGCCTTGCCGTAAGCGGCTTTGCAGTCCTTTTCAAATTGATCCAAATCAGCGACAAAACCCTTCTGGTCTTCTTCCGATAATAAATCTTTCAGCATTTTATCGACAAACTGCGGTACGCCCAGGTCTTTTGCGCCGGGTGTTTCCGTCTTGGGGAGGATGGTTTCCGTGATTTCGGCGACGGTATTAGCCTGCGTTTTAGAAAGAAAAACGGGCTGCCAATCTACGCCAGCAGCTTTGTTGCAAGCAAGGAAGGTTTCGGATAAAGCGCTGAAGGAGACGCTGTACCCTAAAAAGAGGACGGTATTTTTGATGGCTTCTCTACGTTCCATTTTGTAATGTGTTAAGGTGTTTGGGTGTTAATGTGTTCATGTTTGTAAAGTACATAAACACGTAAGCACGTAAACACATAAATACAATTTAAATATTTTGTTTATTCAATTCCTTTACAGCAAAGTCAACGGCGCGTGCGGTAAATGCCATGTAGGTGATGGACGGATTGACGCAATTGGCGGAAGTCATAAACGCGCCATCGGTTACAAATACATTCGGCACAGCGTGAATTTGGTTATTACCGTTTAGCACGGACGTTTTTGGATCGAGCCCCATGCGGGCAGTACCCATTTCGTGCACGCCGACGCCCAAGCCACCCGCATTGTCAAAAGTGAAAACATCCTGAAAACCGGCGCTTTCGAGCATGTCTTTAGCATCGGCTTTGATCTGCTCGCGCATTTTCAATTCATTTTCCTTGATGTCCGCATTAAATACCAATAAAGGCAAGCCCCACTGGTCTTTTTTATCTTTGTCCAGGCGCACGTGATTTTCATGATAAGGCAAGGTTTCGCCGAAGCCCATGAGCGCCAGACTCCAGCCGCCGGGTTTGAAGAGTGATTCTTTGAAAGCAGCGCCCACGCCTGCTTCGCCATTGCCACGTCCCCAATTGGCACGGTCGCCGCCAGCACCCTGATAATCGTAGCCGCGCAAGAAGTTTGGATTCTTGGTTTCCTCATTCAGATTGACAAAACGCGGAATGAAAATGCCCGTCGGACGGCGTCCTTTGTAATAATCTTCTTCCATGCCATCATACGTGCCCATCGCGCCAACGCGGTAGTGGTGGTCCATGAGGTTGTGACCCAATTCACCACTGTCATTGCCCATTCCATTGGGAAAGCGGTCGGAGGTAGAATTTAATAAGACCTGCGTGGAAGATAATGTCGAAGCGCAGCAGAAAATGATCTTGGCGTAGAATTCAATCATCTCTTTGGACTCGGCATCTACTACGCGAACGCCCGTGGCGCGTTGTGTTTTTTCATCGTAAATGATGGAATGTGCGACGGAATTGGGGCGAATGGCAAAATTGCCAGTTTTATTGGCAACCGGTAAAGTGGCGGCATTACTGCTGAAATAAGCGCCGTAGGGACAACCCCTGGAGCAGCGATTACGGTATTGGCATTTGCCTCTGCCTATTTCCAAGTGCCAGGGCTGCGGCTCGGTGAGGTGCGCCACGCGCCCAATGGTGACATGGCGGTTTTTGAATTTTTGTTCGACTTCTTTTTTGAAATGCTTTTCCAGGCAATTCAATTCCATGGGTGGTAGAAAATAGCCATCTGGCAAATGATCGAGTCCTAATTTCTCCCCGCTGATGCCGACGAATTTTTCCACATACGTGTACCAGGGTTCAATATCTTTGTACCGCACGGGCCAATCTACGGCGATACCTTCTCTGGCATTGGCGGTGAAATCCATTTCGCTCCAACGGTAGCAATGCTTGCCCCAAAGGAGGGAACGACCGCCGGTTTGGTTGCCCCGAATCCAGTCGAAACGTTTTTCTTCGATATAAGGATTTTCTAAATCATTGGTCATGAAGTGCTTGGTGGCTTCTCCCACAAAGCCGCTGCGGAT
>CAZTYT010000141.1:2835-3529 GCA_964618245.1 uncultured Legionella sp.
GGATTTGGATATGATATTTCTCGCGGTCTTCAGCGGTCAGCGCACCCCGATGTTCCATATCCCAAGCCTCCAAAAGCATGGTAGGATAATCTTCTACGTGGTTGACCATGCGTCCTTTTTCCAATACGAGGGTTTTTAAACCTTTTTCACAAAGCTCCTTGGCAGCCCAGCCGCCGCTCATGCCGGAGCCGATCACGATGGCGTCGTAGGTATGGGTTTTATTGACTTCGGTGTTTAAATTAGGCATTTTAGATATTTTTTATTGGAGATTTTTATTTGACGTTCCATCAACGCTTTATAAACGTCAAATATCAAATAACAAACGTCAAATATTTTGTCTTGCATTTTTAATTTCTTCTACGACTTCTGGATTGAGTAGGGTAGAGGTGTCGCCCAGGCTATCCAATTCGTTGGAAGCGACTTTGCGTAGGATGCGGCGCATGATTTTGCCAGAGCGTGTTTTGGGCAGACCAGAGACAATTTGAATTTTATCGGGCTTGGCGATCGGACCAATTTCTTTGGTGACCACGTCTAGCACTTCTTTGCGGAAAGTGGCTTCATCCTCAATCAAATCCGTTGTGATCACATAAGCGTAAATACCCTGCCCTTTGATGTCGTGGGGATAACCGACTACTGCCGATTCCACCACTTTTGAATGCTGATTGATGGCGTTTTCTACTTCAGCCGTTCCTAT
>CAZTYT010000141.1:3539-5909 GCA_964618245.1 uncultured Legionella sp.
TAAGCATAAATGCCCTGCCCTTTGATGTCGTGGGGGGTAGCCGACCACTGCCGATTCTACCACTTTTGGATGTTCGTTGATGGCGTTTTCTACTTCCGCAGTTCCAATGCGGTGACCGGAGACATTAATCACATCGTCCACCCGACCAATGATTCTATAAAAACCATCGGCATCGCGGCGAGCGCCGTCGCCAGTGAAGTATTTGTTATCAAAAGCGGAAAAGTAAGTTTGCTTTGCGCGCTCGTGGTCGTTGTAGGTGGTGCGGATGATGGAGGGCCAAGGGAATTTGATGCACAGCATACCCTCTACATCATTTTCTTCTAATTCCACGCCATTCGCATCTACCAGACAAGGTTGTACGCCTGGTAAGGGCAAAGTAGCATAACAAGGCTTCAATGGTGTAATATGCGCCAAAGGGGAAATCATAATCCCGCCGGTTTCCGTTTGCCACCAGGTATCTACCACGGGAACTTCGCCGCGCCCAATATGATTCTGGTACCAATGCCAGGCTTCTTCGTTGATGGGTTCACCTACACTTCCCAGCACCTTTATGCTACTCAGATCATGTCCTTTCGTATAATCATCGCCCATTGCCTGCAAAGCGCGGATGGCGGTAGGAGCCGTATAAAAATGAGTAACCTTGTGCTTTTCACAAACTTGCCAAAAGCGACTGGCATCGGGGTAAGTGGGAACGCCTTCAAACATAATAGTGGTAGCCCCAGCTAATAAAGGTCCATAAACAATATAGGAATGCCCTGTCACCCAGCCAATATCCGCCGTGCACCAATAGATGTCGCCAGGGTCATATTGGAATACATTTTCAAAACTGTATTTGGTATAAACCATATAGCCGCCGCAGGTATGGACGACGCCTTTGGGCTTACCCGTTGATCCGGAGGTGTATAGGATGAAGAGCATATCTTCGGCATCCATCTCCTCGGCAGGGCAGTCGGCGCTTTGACTGTCCACCACATCGTGCCACCAGTAGTCGCGCCCTTCGATCATGTTTATTGCTTTATCCTTCGCATTTTGTTGTATCAATACGCTTTCAATGCTATCGCAACCCATTGCAATCGCTTCATCCACGACGGTTTTCACCGGAATATGCTTTGGACCTCTGTCATTGTAATCGGAGCATATCACCATTTTGCAACTCGCATCTTTGATACGATCTGCTAGGGCATTGGCAGAAAAACCGGCGAAAACGACGGAATGAATCGCTCCAATACGCGCACAAGCGAGTATGCCAATTGCCAACTCCGGCACCATCGGCATATAGAAACAAACGCGGTCTCTTTTTTGAATGCCTAAAGCTTTTAAAGCATTGGCGGCTTTACAAACTTCGGCGTGTAATTCTTTGTGCGTGAAGGTTTTATTGGGAATATTCGGATTGTTAGGTTCCCAAATAATGGCAATCTGATCGCCGCGTGTTTCGAGATGACGGTCGAGCGCGTTCTCCGTGATATTGAGCTTACCGCCAATGAACCATTGCACATCCAGTTCGCGGAAATCCCATTCCAATACTTTATTCCAAGGCTTGCGCCAGTGAAAGGTAGAAGCCACGTCTGCCCAGAAGCCTTCCGGGTCTTGTACACTGCGTTGATAAGCTGCCTGGTAATCTTCGAATGTTCGGATACGTTGAGTCATGGTTTAGCCAGTCTTTAATTTTGAACCCAAAAATAGCAATACTGGAAGGTGGAGGATGCCGTTCCAACTTCCGGGAAAATTACAGTTTTTGAGGGAAAAAGGAATCGATCTGGCTAAATTACCAAAATAAATTTTAATGGTTTACCCGGTTGTGAGCACTCTTTCGATGGTAGAAACCAGTGCATCCGGCTGAATCGGCTTTTCTACATAAAATTCTCTGCCAATGCCATTTTCTTCATGCGGATTTTCCCTGGCTTCTTCTTCGGTAAGAAAAATGATGCGGGTACGATCATAATCGGGATTGGAACGGATTTTTTTTGCTACATCAAAACCATTCATTCTTGGAAGTAATACATCTAATACCAAAACCTCCGGCTTGTACAGTTCCATCTGCGCAAAAACTTCCTCTCCGTTGGGTGCCAAGGTTTACTTCTTTTGTAATAACGGGTTTAGAATCTATTACATTTTTTGTCGTTTCTTTATAAGTAGTGCCGTCCGCAAAGGATTTTACAAGAACCGTTGTTTCATTATTTGGATTGGTGGAGGATTGTGTAATTTCCTGTTTTTGCGTGACATCTGAAATATTATACATCGCTTGATAAATCGGACGATAGGTGGCAATTGCTAGAATCATCCCCGTCATCATAATCGCTTTGCGTCCGATACGATCACTCAACCAACCGAAGAAAATAAAGAGCGGCGTGGCTAAAGCTAAGGCGATTA
>CAZTYT010000142.1:0-5893 GCA_964618245.1 uncultured Legionella sp.
TGGGGTAAGCCTTGGGCAATTAATTTATCAGGATGATTTTTGCTTAATAAGCGGCGATAAGCTTTTTTAACCTCTTGCCTACTGGCATTGGGAGGAAGTTCCATCAGGGCAAAAGCCTGGGCTAAATTGGTTGATGAAGGCTTATAATTATATCGGCTATAAGAATGGGAATTAGATGATTGTTGAGAGTTATTTTGCGTATACGTGGCGCCGAAATCTTCATAAAAACGATATTGACGATGAAAGGGCATAAAACCAAGATATGAAAAAATAGTATCCAATGCCTGGATTTTTTTAGCACTAAGACCATCTGTTTTTGCGGCACGGTATTGAATATCCATAAATACTTTGAGTAACTCACGATTATCATTACAAGCACTTTGTAACTCAAAAAGCCTGTTAGAAAGATCAAACTGAGCGCTTTTTCCTTCGTTAAAAAGATGCATTGCCTGAATTTTTTGTTCGCGACTTAGCTGCATTTCACTCATGATTTGACGGGCCATATTTAACTCTTCTTCAGTAACTCGTCCATCAGCTTTCGCAACATAACCCATAATTGAAAAGGTGGCTTTAAAAAATATTTTTTGCACATTAGTGCGTTTTTCACTGAAATAGACCCATAAGGGGTTGGTAAAATGGGTAACCAGGCCACGATCAAAAAAATTGCCTATCAATATGCCAAAAATTGCACCAACAGGGCCTGCAGTTAAATAACCAAAAAACGCTCCAAGAAGCTTTCCCCACCAGGTGCTTGTTGTAAAAAAAATCTTTAAAATTCATTATAAAGAAATATCCTTGTTACTGGTTTCGATATTGGGACTGGTTAGCATGCCATTATATCGCATTACTTACTAAGCTTTATACTTCGTTGTAAGTGTCTTGTCTAAAACTTAGTGACTAATGCTATAATTGCTCTGATTCGTCGCTTTATATCCTATTTTAAGTATATACTGGCGTTTTTTTAGTTTGGTTTTTTATGCGATTTTTTTACTCTTTCTTAATGTATCTGCTTGCACCATTGATGCTTATTCGTTTGTGGTGGAAAGGGCGTAGCTTGCCTGCTTACAGACAACGTATTGCCGAACGTTTTGGTTTAAGTAAAAAAATCAATGGCACTGTTGATGTTTGGGTGCATGCGGTATCGTTAGGCGAGGTTATTGCTGCTATTCCGCTTATTGAAGCGATGCTTGCAAAAAAGTGGTCGGTTATGGTCACGGCAATGACGCCTACGGGTTCTGAGCGCGTGCAAACTCATTTTGGCAACAGGGTTATGCATCAATATTTACCCTATGATCTTCCTGGGATGCTAAAGCGCTTTTTTAAGCAAATTAAGCCTCGAGCAGGCATTATCATGGAAACAGAATTATGGCCTAATCTCATCTATCAAGCACGCTCAGCAAAGGTACCTTTATTACTTGCTAATGCTCGTTTGTCCGATAATTCTTTGCGTGGTTATCAGAAAATACGTTTTATGATTAAACCCATTTTAAATCAGTTTTATGCTATTTTACCCCAAAGTGAAGTCGATGCACAAAGGTTTATAGTCTTAGGCGCCAGGAAAGAAATAGTGCATGCTTTAGGCAATATTAAGTTTGATTTGCATACTCATGCTATTGATAACGAGGAATTTGTTACGTTGAAAAAACAATGGGGAGAGGATCGCATAGCGGTTATTGCTGCGAGTACGCATGAAAATGAAGAGGCGCTTCTTTTGTCTGAGTTAAAGCGGATGCAAAAAGCGATTCCTGATGTGGTGTTGTTAATAGCCCCCAGACATCCAGAACGTTTTCAAGCTGTTTATCAACTTTGTCTGCAATCCGGTTTTAATACGGGATTACGTTCTGATTCAAGTACTTTAAGCCCTGCCAATGAGATTGTTGTGTTAGATAGCTTAGGTGAGCTTTTGGGAATGTATCAGCTAAGTGATTATGCTTTTGTGGGGGGCAGCCTCGTGCCGGTAGGGGGGCATAACGTACTGGAGCCTATTGCGGTGAAGGTGCCCGTCATCAGTGGCAAATTAGTACATAATTTCAGATCGATATGCCAGGACCTCGAAAAAGCAAACGCCATCTTACTGGTGGATAAAGTAAGTGAAGTGGTAGATGCGATTATAAAATTACATACCGATAATTCTCTTCGACAGCAAATGATTCATAACGCAACCAGGGTATTGGAAAAAAATAAAGGTTCGCTAAAACGTCATTTACAGCAAATTGAAGCGATAATTTGCTAATATGCATGGCGCAGGTCGCTTTAATCGGACCATGGCACTGCAATTTTAAGTATACAACTTAGCTATTAAGATTTTGAGATGGTTGTGGTTCTGTAATTATACTTAATATTTCCTTGGCAACCTGATTAATAAGCAGAATATTCTCTTGATTAGAGTCCGATTGAGCCAGTTGTTTTTCGGTTAACTCCGCAATTATCTCCAGGTTTTTGACCAAATCAGGGTAGGAGAGGGCATTATGCGAAGAGTACTCTATCACACCATCAATAAACATTTGTTTAAAAGCGTCACTTTTTTCTAATCCAATTTGTTCGAGTATTTTTGCCAAAAATCTGCGACCGGAGATTTTATCTTCAGTACACATATCTATCCATAATAAACTACCCCCTTCAAGCAGTCTTTTTATTCCGCGTACAGGACCACTACTTATAATGGTTTCAGTTTCTTTAATTTTTTCTTTAGGGATAGGCTGATTTTGACGTTGTCGAAACTCATTATATACTTCAATAAGGTCGGATTTTTTATGAGCAGCTCTCGCTTCTCTGCCTTTTTCTAATATAATTTGATTAAACAACTTTTTTTGTTGAGGAGTAAAGTTTATTACCTCATCAACAGTGATTAAATTTTTTGTGATTAGAGTTTTTATTCTGAATAACAAGGCTAAATCTTCATTCTTAAATTCTAATCCTTTGGCTAGGGGAATGGATAATCCTTTTAAAGCAAAGTAGGTTAAAAATAGTTTGTCTTTCTTACTTTCGCTCATCTGCGCAAATTCTTCCAAACTTAACTCATGATTAGCAATTAAATGGCGTAAGGCATTTAATTGACTTCGATTAATTTTGGGGGTTTTTAGATTATCTTCTTCGGCAGAGACTGAATTTTGGTTGCTAGGAAGATCTAGTTTTTGGCGCCATTGGGGATTAGCTTGATTTAAATCTTCATCCAATAAAAGATTTGCTGTCTCTTTTTCTGTTTCAATTTGTTCAAGATTTGCCTCATTGAGTAAGGATTTAATCTGCTCCCTAATCATGCTACGAATTTTTTCCTGAAATGAGGAAGGCTCCACTTTACCGAAACGGCCAAAAAAATGTGTTAATGCAGATTTAATGCCATATTGGCCATATTTTATGTCATTATTAAAACAGAAATCATTAATTATTTTCAGGCTTCTAATTAATTCCAAATTGTTTTCTTGAGAAGAGTCTACAAAAAGATAATCGAGCGATTTACTAAATGCTTGAGGCTCCTCTTCTATGGCTTTTTGTAAAAATACAATTTTAGTGCCCAAGTTTTCTTCTTTATCATCTAAAATTGTTTCGAAATAAATTCCCATGGGTCCAATGAAGGCTTCTAATATTTCCAGTTGAGCGGTATTAATTTCTGCTTTTGAGAACATAACTATTATCCTCTCTTTTATTTATGTTAAATATAGAACATAAAACGATTAAATCCAGGTATATATCAAAGCCCAAGGGATACAGCTTATAGCTGTAGTACCTGGGTATTTTGCCTTATTTTATTATATTCCCCCTGGATTAGGTTCAAGAATAGGCTTTGCAGGGTGGTTTATTCTTTCTTGCATATAGGTTTCGATAACATCTGAACGCATTAAAACCTCATTGGCAAGAGTCCTTAAATGCCCTGGTAACTTAGGCAGATCCATTTGTAAAGCATGAGTCATGTCATTTAAAGATTTTACTGAGAGGGGGTTCTCATGAAAATCCTTCAGATTATTTTTTATCTTAAGTAATACTGGCAGCTCGTGACCTGCGAACAGGCGTAAAAGTTTTCCTTGCACTCCTTTTCTCACCTTGTCGGCCTCTCTTTTCTGGTAATGAATATCAACCGCTGTATAAAGCTCATGGGTCAAGAGCAGGAGATTTTCTTGGCTTCGTTGAGCATAGTTTTGGAAACTATGGAGGGCGTTGGCATCACCAACCCAATTACGTACGATTAAATCTTCCATTTGGTTAAGCGTGTGGAAATAACGGCTATGCCCGCTACGATTTAATTTGAACAGCTCTCCTCGTGATTTATTGGCATCCAAATCAGCTTGCATCGCTTTAATACGCGCTTGTTGGAGGATGATCAGTAATGATTCATAACAACTCACTGCAGGATTAGAGCTTCCCGCTTGGAACTTGGTATTAATTATTTTTTGCAAATCAGTAAACTGACTAATACGCGCTTTCGACTTAAAGAAACTTTGTTGATAAGCTTTGCCTAACTTATCGAAATCACTTTTTATTTTTACCACATTATTAAATTGGTTCGAAGTGAGTTTAGGCGCCCCAATAATTGCCATTTCATTTGCAAGGCTCAATAAAATAGATTGGTCTTGTTTGCTTAAATCGCTTTTTAAACCGGCTCCGGTTTTTGGATTTTGTTTTAAGCGACTATTGATTGAGTTGAGATAGAGATCTAAACCTCGCTGTAACAGCTCCTGGTTTTGCCCATTGTTCCATTGAAAGACATGAGAATCTAATTCTTTATCATTTTTCTCGCCAGTTACAAAAGCATCGTGGTTTAGCAGATGCATCCAGATGACCCGCTGCTTATGCATCGTGGTGCGTTGGTTTTCAAAATTAAACATTTCACAAAGCGCTGGATTTTCAGCAAAATTAAACATACGGTCTACATCGCCACGATGTTTTTTCGCTAAACTATAAAATAAATCAATGGTATTTCTGGCGGATTGTTGTTGTTCTTCGCTTACCTTATTCTCTAAATAACTGGCAACGTTATCAAACAGCACATTCTCCACCGGTAGCGCATCTTCTCCTCTACGTAAGGTAAGTAGACGCTCGATGTCTTGTTTACTGATGCCAGGATCTTGAAAACGATTAACTCCTTTAATCAGGTGTTTTAACTCTTGAGGAGTTTGGGTATTTGTTCCTATGACCTGCAGTAAAACGGAGGTAAGTTGTTTAAGGCGATCTTTACCGAGTCTATTGTTGTGAGCATAATCCAATAAAGCTGAAAATGCCTGCGGATTGGCTTGTAGCTCTCGCGGATAGTCTTTAAGACCCTCTGCAAGCTCAATATACTTCGCCGCAGGTAAGATTAGCTGTTCTTTGTTAAATCTGGTTTTTTCGTCCTGACTTAATAATGGGGTCTCAGCAAAAATCTTACTTGTATTCGCCATGGCTTGGCAACAAACAGAGAAGATTTGATTATCTACCATTCCTTCATCAGCGATACGCAACAAATTACTTTTTTGAGCAGGTGTCAGGGAGTAAGAGTCAAAATTCTGTATCACACTTGTAAGACTTAATTGTCTATGTGGATTAGTAATCCATCTAACCAGTGTGTTTCGCATATCAGGATATTGGCTAAAACATTCTAAATACCATTTTGCCGCTGCTTTTTTATCGATACCTTCCTCTTTATCGCTTAATATTTTTTGGAGTATATCCCAATGTGAATTTGGTAATTGGTCAATAATATTTTTTGGTAAAGAAATAGTTAAACTTAGGATTGGGATCCAGGACGATTTATAGTTTTGCAGATTTTGCTCAATGATTGATTTTAAGGAGGAGAAATCTTGTTTTGCTAAATTTTTCCATAGCTCACATAAATCAGAGCGGTATTTTTCATCTTTTTTATTCCACCAATAACTGGTTTTATTAACTAACTTTGCAAAAACATCCCAATCACGTCCTT
>CAZTYT010000143.1:0-5886 GCA_964618245.1 uncultured Legionella sp.
TTTAGACCAAAAAAGCATGGCTGTTTGGAGGAATAACACTAACTTCCCAATGACCAGGATGATTTTTCAGAGTTGTTCGGCAACCTGACAAGCGACACCTTTTCCTTGAAATTTTGCCAAGATAAAAAATTCTCCCATGTCCCATTCAGCAAGCGTAGTAAACAAAAATTTTAAATAGCTGCTTATAACATTAAAGCCAAATTTTAATTTTCGCGGATTTTTATGGTAAAATAATGAACACAAAATTGTTTGGAATGCATTATCATGCTTTTAAAAAAATTTAAATTCCCATCTATAATACTCTTACTATCCGCTTTTTTGTTATCTAATGTTTCTGTAGCTAATATTAGCTTAGAGGAAAATATGAAAACTTCTGTAATTAAATTTGCTAAAGCAGAATATCAGAAAATTAAAGAAAATCATTCATTAGCACCACAACAACAATTATATCAATTGAGCATGCCTTTATTAGCCTTAGCTACTTTAAAAGAAACCAGCGACTACCAGAAAATATTGGCTGATATGGAGCAAATTTTAAGTGAGGAATCAACTGCATCTCAAATTGAAAAACCATGGCAGTTATGGATGATGGGACGCATGGCTGTTGCCGCAAAATTAGCATGTGATGCGGAAAAATTAGAACAAATTAAAGGAAAATTAACTACGCAATTATTTGAAAATGACAACAAAGATGTAATAACAGGCTGGGCATTTGCTTACCTTGCTTCGCTCGATGAAGAGTCATATCAAAAATGCAAAGAAAAGCTCTTTGAATATAAACAACTTGAAGAAGCTCAATATATCAAAGCTCCTGAAAAAGAAGCAAGTAGTTATGTATGGACATTGGTAATGAATTTGTATGCATCAGCGAATGCTGGAAAAGAAGATTATGTAATTTATCTAACGGAACTAAAAGAGTTAACGGATAAGAAAACTTTACAAAATACAAGCTTGTTGGTTCCTGAATCCGATTACCGCCAATGGTTGGTAAGTCTTGAGCGTTATTCATTTGCAGTCATGAAGGATCAAAGTAGTTTGGATGAACTTACGGCCATAAATAGTCCTGAAGTAGATAGCTTTGATTCAATGTTGGGTTGGGCGAATACACTGATAATGCCAGAACCACCCACTGTAAAAAATGCTGAGAATCCTCATCGATTTCACAGCGTAGAAGTCGATGCAAGTAAAGAGCAACCTGCTGCCACTTCCACACAAGCCACTGATTTAAAGAAATAACGATTAACCTTTAATGGAGCCATGAAAAAAATTCTAAGATTGTCCACGAGGAGGAGCCAATTAAATCAAATAGTTACGAAGTTCCCCACCAAAAATAGTAAATTTCATCTTTATTACCATTTTATCTAGCCAGGCTTTAGAATGGGCTGTAAATTATTTGACTATGAATGATAATCCTATTCTTGAGCAAAAAAATATCATTCAAACCCCATATTCCGAAGTCTATAAATTTGTTGTTTATTTGGTTTGAAACAAGAGTTCCGTTTAACAACTATCCTAAAATATTTTTACTACTCAATGCTTAAAACCTCTTATATTGGTCATCATCATGCTGATTTCATATTTATCACAAGCCTCAATAACCATTTGATCTCGACGTGACCCGCCAGGTTGGATAATCGTTTTAATGGACGAATGAGCAATGAGTTCAATACTGTCTTCAAAAGGGAAAAAACCATCTGATGCTAATACCGCGTTTTGTAAATCATGGTCTTTTGCACGTAACAGAGCATGATTTACTGCATCCACCCTGTTCGTTTGCCCAATCCCCATGGATAGGGTAACGCCGTTTTTCACAATAACAATCGCGTTTGACTTCATGTGACGAACCACCTGAAATGCAAAACATAGATCGGGATACAATGCTGGCTCTGGTTTTTTTGATGTGGGAACAAAAGCTGTTTCGATCTCTAAAAGATTAGAATCAGGTGTTTGAATCAAAAATCCATTTAAAGCGGATCGGACCTCCATTGTGGGCTGGTGTTTGATAAACGTTAGAACGCGACATTTTGATTTTTCCGCAAGTATTTCACGAGCCTCTACTGTGTAATCAATTGCCGCAATCACTTCAAAAAAATGCGAATTCAAAAAAACTGCTGTTTCTTTATCAACAATTTGATTTAAAACAACAATCCCACCAAATGCGCTCTTTTCATCAGCATAAAATGCAAATTCAACGGCCTGTTTAGCAGACAACCCTAATGCAACACCACAAGGATTCGTATGCTTAATAATCGTAGATGCAGGAGTGTCAAATTCTGAAATTAAGCGTATACCCGAATCAAGATCCAGTAAATTATTGTAAGAAAGAGGCTTACCTTGGAGTAGATTAATATTGGGACACTCATCTCGCCAATTATAGAATTGTGCTGCTTGGTGTGGGTTTTCACCATAAGACAAATCGATGGTTTTTTGCAATTGGAAAGACCTTATATTCTCTCCATCACACCAAAGGCTTACCTCACCATCGTATTGTGCAGTTTTTGAAAAAGCACGTGTTGCCATTTTTTTTCTAAACTCTAAATTCGTCTCGACACCGAATGAACCCAAGGTCTCAATTAAGACGGGATAATCCTTTGCATCACTAACAACCGTGCAATATTCATAATTTTTAGCAGCAGCCCGTATTAAAGCTACTCCGCCAATATCAATGTGTTCCATGTCTTGATATTGTGAGAATGCATACAAATCGACAATTACAAAATCAATGGGTTCGACATTGATTTGTTGAAGCTCTTGCATATGCTTCACATTCTTTCGATCAGCTAAAATTCCACTAAACAATGCTGGATGCAATGTTTTGACTCGTCCATCCAAGATGGGTGAAATATTTAAGTAATCTTCTATCGATAGCACCTCAATCTTATTTTCACTTAAAAATGCTGCGGTCCCTTTTGAAGCAATTAATCGTGTATCAAGATTAACCAAAACTCTGGCAACATCCACTAATCCTTCTTTATTACTGACTGAAATAAACGCTGTTTTCATGACATTTGCCTCTGCTTCAACAAGAGATTGACCTCACTCAAAGAAATTTGTTTTGCAACCAATAACACCAAAAGGTGATACAACAAATCTGCTGCTTCATTTAGCGTCTCGCTTTTATCGCCACAACTTGCCGCAAGAGCAACCTCAACGCCTTCTTCCCCGACCTTTTGTGCAATTCGCTTCAATCCTTGATCAAATAACTGAGTGGTATAATGTTGACTTGGCCGCTCTTGATATCTTGAAAGAATAACCTTCTCAAGATGAAATAACGCCGCAAATGCCGCAGAATAGGTACCAAAACAACTTGGTTGATTTAAATGGCAACATGGACCTTGAATTTCAACTAGAATAAGTAATGTATCGTTATCACAATCAGCCAAGATTTGAATAACATGAAGTACATTGCCCGATGTTTCACCTTTCATCCATAAGCGTTTTTTTGTTCGACTATAAAATGTAACTTGTCCAGTTTCACAGGTTGCACAAAGTGCCTCTTGATCCATATAACCTAACATTAAAACTTGCCCCGTTTGATTATCCTGAATAATGGCAGGCAAAAGACCATTAATTTTTCCCCAATCAATATTAGAAGGATTAAATGCTGTCATAATCTCACCACGATTTGTTGTTGCACTAAAAAATTCTTTAAATCACGAATAGATAATTGTCTGTCGTGAAATACACTTGCAGCCAATGCACCATCCACCCGAGCTTCCTTGAATGCATTCAAAAAATCTTGTGGCTTACCTGCACCCCCAGAAGCAATTAAAGGTGTATGGGTTAACTGTCGAATTCTCTTTAATTGAGTAAGGTCGTAGCCATTTTTTACACCATCTTGATTCATACAATTCAATACAATTTCGCCTGCACCTAATGCTTGTACTTCTTGTACCCATTCAATGGTTTTTCGGCCAGTTTTTTGTGTCTTCGCTTCAGAACCCGTGTATTGATAGACTTCATAATCATCATTATTTTTAAAGCTATCAATGCCTACGACAATCGACTGGCTGCCGAACTCCTGAGCCAATTCTTGAATTAATTGCGGTCTTTCTAACGCAGGCGAGTTGATAGAAATTTTATCCGCCCCAGCTTTAAATACAGCTCTTGCATCTGAAACTGACCTAATGCCGCCTGCGACACAAAAAGGGATATCAAGCAATTGAGAAACCTGTGTTACCCAATTTTTATCAACCATTCTGTTTTCGCTACTGGCCGTAATATCATAAAAAACCAATTCATCTGCACCTTCGTCTCTATAAAAAACAGCATGTTCCTCTATGCTTCCAAGATCACGATGGTTACGAAACTGAAGCCCTTTAACAACTCGCCCATTTTTGACATCTAAACAAGGAATAATTCGTACGCTTAACATGATAGAGCCTCTGATAAATCAAATTTTTTCTCATACAGTGCCCGCCCCATAATGGCACCAGACACATTGATATTTTTAAGGACACGAACATCATCAAGTTCACTAATACCACCTGAGGCTTGAATATTAAGTTCTGGAAATTGCGCTATCATCTGTTGATATAAATTAATATTTGGTCCATTTAAGGCACCATCGCGACAAATATCCGTACAAAGAATATGCTTGGCACCGATGTCTGCAAAACGCCCCACTACGTCAAATAAAGCAATATCAGTCAACTTTTGCCAAGCTTGTGTCATCACAATCGGTGTGTCCCCATAAAAACTAACATCAAACGCTAAGACAATTCGTTCAGCCCCATAATGTTTTAGCCATGTTTCAACCAGTTGAGGAGACGTACAAGCCAAACTACCAATAACAACACGACGGGCACCCGCCTCAAAATAGGCATCAATTTGAGACTCCGTCCGAAGGCCTCCACCTACTTGAATATTGATAGGAATAAGCCTTAACAATTCGTTGATTAGGGAGGCTTGATTTGTATTAGGATTTTTAGCACCATCCAAATCAACTAGATGCAACCAGGTAGCCCCTTTATCTAAAAATTGTGTTGCAGCATCGATGGGTGTATCGTTGTAAATTGTCTCTTTAGAATAAATTCCTTGGTATAAGCGCACACACTTGCCAGCACGAATATCAATAGCAGGGTAAATAATCATAAAGTTTGCTCCAAAAAATTTTTTAATATTTGGCTACCTACCGCACCTGAGCGCTCTGGGTGAAACTGTACCCCCATAAAGTTGCGGTGTTGTACTGCGGCAGAAAAAGAAACTCCATAGTTTGTTTCTGCGATGGTATTTTGAGATACAAGTACAGCAAAATTATGGACATAATAAACATAGGCATGTTGCGGAATATCTTGCATCAACGCTGAAGAATCATATGTTTTAATCGTATTCCAACCCATATGAGGCAAACAAAGGTTGGCAATAATCGGTAGCTTTTTAACGGTGCCATCCAAAAGACCTAAGCAGGGTGTTGCCCCTTCTTCTGAAGATTCAAATAAAACTTGCATCCCTACGCAAATTCCCAGAACAGGTTTAGTTGTTGCCTTCAATACATCCACCAACCCCAAAGTATTTAACCGATTCATAACCGTTTTTGCTGAACCAACACCTGGTAAAATGATATGACTGGCTTGCTCTATATCTTGTATCGCACTGCTGACTATCACATGCTTATCCAAACGTGCTACAGCACTTGTAATCGATATCAAATTAGCCCCACCGCTATCAACAATAACAATCATAAAATCCCCTTAGTACTCGGAATACCAATACCGTTGCATTGTTTTGCATCGCGAAATGCGCGACCAAATCCTTTAAATAAGCTTTCAACTTGGTGATGCGCGTTGCTTCCACGCATTCTTAAGTGCAGGGTTGCTTTTAATGCATGAGTCAGTGATTGAAAAAAGTGCGATACCATTTCCGTTGGCAGATCACCGACTCGCT
>CAZTYT010000144.1:0-5708 GCA_964618245.1 uncultured Legionella sp.
GATAAAATACACACCTTTATTGGTGCCAGAACAATTTGAGCTTTGTTGGGAGCTCCATTCTGAACCCGTTACTCGTGAACAGGAAGTGCCCGTTGCAAAAATTGAGCCTGTTCAAGACGATCAATTTAATAAAGAGCTTCAATCTCACCGAGAACAATTTGAAGCCTTAATCAGACAACTTGAAGAATTTTCATCTTATTGCGGTTCCTCTCATGATAATACAGTTCTTCTCTATCAGTCTTTTGTTCAAGGATTGAAAAAAGATTTTGTTAAAATTGGTCAGAATTTTTTCTCAGAGGCTCATATAAGAGATAAAGAGACAATAAATAGAGCGTTTGAGATATTTAAGTCAGAGTGTGAACACTTATCACAAAAAGCCGAAAAACATTTTAAACATAATTCGGGCATCTGGAGTTATATAAAACCGATCTTAACAGGGTTTGTAGGGGTAATCATAGCTATTGCTGCAACTTTGCTAACCTTGGGTATTGCAACTTATTATGTCGCTATAAATGAGCGTTTGCGTAACCAATATATTGATACTTTTTTCAAATCACAACCTAGTGCAATTCAAGATGCAAAGAATAAATGGACTCAATACTCTGTTAAAAAAACTCTCTTTGGAGATGATGAAGGTTTAGCGAACAATGGGTTACTAAAAGAAATTGAGGAAACCATTGGCACTAAATTAGGTCAATGATATAACGATTTTATTCTCAGCAATATTGGTGCACAAGCTTTAAGTTTAACGAACGTAGATTCTGTACCAATGCTATTTGAGAATTACCAGCTAGATCCAGGTTGATTTGTGTAACCTAATGTCATTATTTTAAGACACAAACAAGCTAGAGTCTTGCAGGTGTGAGACAACTATATTATTTCCTTTCCTTCGGCAATATTAAGCAGTTTAGGAAAGCATAAAACAGATCCTTTACAACCGCTGCCTTCCCGTAAAACATATAATGGGGACGGATCCCTTTAAGTGCCTTTAAGTGCTTGTTTAAACTGCGGGCGCAAATCCGCGGCCTCATCTAAAAGACTAGCAAGTCGTTTAGCCATTGATGCGTGTTGGTGCTTAGGTGAATGAGTCCTAATGAGTCCTAAGGGACGGTCCGGGACGGACCCCAGAGATTCTTGGATTTTTTTTAACGGCGCAGGTATGCTTAATAAGCAATTTGCTTATGGCTCATTGCCTGATTCCTAGGTTTTTAAGTTAAAAGATTTTTATAGGAAATTTTATAAAACGTGGCTTGATTTGTTATTTTTACAAACTATGGTAGTTAGAGTTTTTGATTAATCCTTTTCACTTTATATCTTTAAGGAATATACATGCCTTTTGCAAATTTAAATTCTGGTAAAGTTTATTTCGAAATTTATGGAAGTGAATTAGATTTGTCTCAAGATGTAGTAATAGAGAAACCTACTATTGTTTGTTTGCATGGCGGGACTGGCCAACTAGATCATACATATGAAGTACCCTTTTGGAAACGTTTAGCAGATAAAGCACAAATTATTTTTATTGATTATTTAGGTGTTGGCAGAAGCTCTCGTACTCGTCCGACTTTATGGCATCCGAGGCAATGGGCAAAGGACATATATCAATTTTGTCGACAATTAGAGCTAAATAAACCTTTTTTAGCTGGAGATTCTGTTGGCGGCCAAGTGGCTATGTTAGCAGGAGCTCATTACCAAGGATTTTTCGCTGGTTTGATTTTAATTAACACCGAAACTTGTTTAATACCTAAGGAGATTGAAGAGGCATTTCGAAAAAAAGGAGGAGAAAAAGCTGCCACTATCTTTGCAAAACTTATTGATAATCCTGATGAACAAACCGTGGCAGATTACATGCAGTATTGTTCACCTCTTTGTTCGAAACCAACCAATAATTTTCGTCACTGTACGGTAGTGAATGAGAGCTTATTAAAAGAATATAATCAAAATATTTTATATACTTTAGATTTATCTGAAGAGGCAAAAACAATCACTGATAAAGTTTTATATTTAGCTAGTGATAGTAATCCTTTTCATAATCTTGCTGCGATTGAACGTTCAATTAAAGCATTCAACCCGGATATTCTAACTTACGAAGTCATTTCTAATACAGGTTTATTACAAATAGATGCTCCTGATGTGTTACAGCAAAAAGTAGAGGAATTTGTATCGATAAACTCGATGAAGCAAACGGAAGTCTCCCCACTTATATATCCTGAAACATGGGTAAAAGGGATGCTAAAAACAGTTAATAAAATGGGTATCACAACGCTCGAACTAGCTCCACCTGCTCAAGATTTCGTTGATTATGCTTATGACTGTAAATATCCAGTAGTAGATATTGGATGCGGTTATGGGGTTTCCTCGCTGGCTGCATTAAAAGCCGGAGCCAAAGTAATTGCGATGGATCTGGCTATTGAACATTTACAAGTTTTAGAGAAAAATACTCCTCTCGCTTTAAAAAATAATTTAACCCTTCGAACCTCACGTTTTCCCGAAGAATTTGATTTACCTGATTCTAGTATCGATGCAGTTCATGCCTCGATGATTCTTCACTTTCTATCGGGTGAGCAAATCCTTGCTGGCCTAAAAAAAATATATGCTTGTTTAAGGCCTGGAGGGAAATTATTTGTCGCTAATATGAGTCCCTACTTAGGCTTATATGACTATGTAGAGTTATCAGAGGAATACAATAACCGACTTGTTAATAATGAAAAATGGCCTGGGTATATTGATCAAATTCGATTTGCCAGGGAACCTTGGAAAAATCAATTACCTCCTTATGCATATTTTTTTAAAATAGAAGATGCGGTTAAAATTATTTCACGAGCAGGATTTGAAGTAGAAAAGGTTTATTACTATACATTAAATAGCATTCCAGATGAGTACAAAACTAATGGAAAAGAATACGTAGGATTAACAGCAATCAAATAAGGCAAAATGGGGACGGACCCCAGAGAGTCCAAATTTCAAGCATAGTAACTCCTGATGATTTATTGAAATGTATTGTTGCAGCCAAAGAACGTGAATTAAATTTTTATCCTGAGACAGAGAGTTGGAAAATCATAGAAGACGAATCATCTCTTGCTACTATAAAAAGTGCATATGCAAAAGTTGGAGAAAATGCGAATAGCGAGGATAATCTTATTCCTAGTATTATTCGCACTAATCCCTCCTCAAAAAACTGCTGTATCATCTGAAGCGTTAACTAGCTAGGACAAGCCACACATTTTTTGTGTATGGCTTGTTGCATAGATTAAGGTAGAAACAGCACAGATAGGTGATGACTTAAGTTAACTCAATGAAGAAGTACAAGTGTTATTTAAGCCATCATTATTAGATTCCTCTTGGCTATCGTGATGAAAAAAGCCAAGATTGGAGTCATCTATTGATGACGACATAGAAGACTTTGATTTTGAAGTATTCTTTTTATTATAATAATTATTCTGCTCTGCTAATTCTTTTACCTCTGGAATTTCTAATAAAAGAGCAGCAGCTTCTTGATTGTTTAGTTTGAGAGCCAGTTTCAATAACCTATTTGTTTTATTGCTCGGAGTTACTCCTTGCGCGGCCAATGCTCTAACCGAGGGAATTTGCAATAGGAAAGCAATGTCATTTAGAACTTCTTTCGAGTTACGACGGATGAGATTTTGAATTATATAGAAGCAATATCCACGCTCTTCATTATTGGTGACATCAAAGACAGCATTTAATGCAATATTTTCTTTACGCTGATGTAGGCTTTTGAGAGTTGAGGTGATAAAAGGATATATGTATTGAGAGGATTTTTTATCAGCATAAGCAAAAACTTCTGGATCAGTTTTTAACCATGAGTCCACGATTTGACTGCGTTTTTCATTTTCTGAAAGTTCTGATTGCTGGCAAATGGTTATTAACTCATCAAGGTATCTTTGAGTCATTTTTTGAGGAGGAATTTGCTTCCATAACTCAGAGTCTTCGTGGTCTAACAGTAGCACGCGATGTTTCATTATGTTATGAAAGTTCATCTGAGCGTTTGTTCCTGCTAGTATACCACAACGATAAAGCCTAATTAGTGCGTGGGCAATACCATACAGGTTGGTATGGTTTGGTATCAATGCATCAAAATTTGCCTGCGCATTACTTCCTTGTAACAACTTGCTGTCATCAAGTACGTCAAAAAGAAAAGAAATATGTCTAAGTTCTTCATGCTTGATGATTATATCGAAATTAGTTTGTGCGTATGGCCCATCTAATAAATTACACTGATAAAGCTTTTTCAAGGCATTACGAAGATGAGAGGGTAATTTATGATTTATAACCGCATCAAAATTAGCTTGTGCTTCCGCTCCTTGTAATAAACGTTTCTCTTGCAGTATTGCCAGAGATAGAGCGCAATCATAAGGATTTTGGTCGCAGTCGATATCGTCGTGACTCGGATTGCACCTTGGATTGACCATGGCATCGAAACAAACTTGAGCAAATGAAGTCTCAAATAAGCCCGCCTTTTGCAGTATCGTAAGAGCTAAAGCAAAGTGTGAATCAGCTCGAGTAGCTAAGAGCTGTATAATGGTTGTTGCGCGCTCACTTTCCAATAAACCACATGCTTTAAGGTGTCTAAAACTAGAGGCAGCTTCATAAGAGTTTTTATTACTGATTACAATGTCATAAATGGCCTGTGCATGTTCACCTTTTAATAAGTCCTTTTCCTGAAGTATTTTAAAGGCATTAACAATATCCTTAGGACGCTTTTGATTTACTATAGCAGTTATCAATGCTTGAGTGTTCTTTTTTACTAAAGGATCTGGAGCATGAATTCTTTTAGTATTTTCAGGAGTCGAAACGGATGTAAGAGGCAAAGGCATAGGATCAAATTCGTAAAGGTATAAGGTATTAAAATCATGCATAAAACACTCTTGCCCGCATTCATTATGCTTTCTATCCATTATGGCATTCATATTAGCTTCTGTTAGCAAGCCAGCTTCCTGAAGTATTTTTAGAGTAAAAGGCTCAAACCGTAATTTAGAGTCAATTCCAAACAAATAATAATCCCAGCTCTCCCCATCTTTTTTCAAGTAGTAATCAACATTCAGCATGTTCCAACGTTTATTATCTAATTCGTCAAGATTACCGGTCTCTCGATAGGCATCTTTGAGGATTTGAGTTGCAAAAGAGGCCGAAAACAAGCGTAAAGAAGAATAAATCCAACGTTGAAAAAACCAAGTTTTGCTAAAGAAATTTTGATGGATGTGAAGTAAATCGTAGGGTTCTTCATTATTTAACTTAAGTAGTGCATTACCTAAATCTTGAGGAAAAAAAAGTCGTTTAAACCAAGAGAAGCTTTTATAACTATCACATAAAGCCTTAACGTCCTTTTGCATCTTTTCTAATAACATAGACATCGATAACCTTTGTATGTTGGGGCAATTTTGACCATTATATATCATCGGTGGTCAAAAAAAACTTATTGGTCTAAATGAAGATAATAAATGATTTAACTATTATAAAATATGAAAATTTTTCAATAGGTTACTGAAGGAGTATCGGAATAAAATTTTTCAATAATTAATATTTTGTAATCCTAACTTCATCTTGAAGGTGGAAAGCCACATCATTATTCATTCATTTTGCACCCTGAATGCACCCTGTGAGTTTGATTTGGAATGAATGTTTTTCCTAACTTATTGATTTCATTGGCGTCCCGGAGAGGATTCGAACCTCCGACCTGCCCCTTAGGA
>CAZTYT010000145.1:0-5682 GCA_964618245.1 uncultured Legionella sp.
TGAATTCGCTATTATTCCATATACCGTCGCTAAATCAAAACAGAAAAAGTACCTTGCTTTTCTTGGTTGCCATTGTGTATCTGTTGTTACATAGCATGTTTTTTGGCTTTTTGGGATTATTTTTAAGTATTGTTTTATTTTTTTATTGCCTTGGTCCGCAAAATGTTTTTTACCCGGTTACGCAATCAGATACTGAAAATACGGAACAATTAACAGGGAAGTATTTTGCAATGGTAAACAGGCAACTATTTTCTGTGATATTTTGGTACGTTATTGCTGGCCCTGTAGTGATGGTTGCTTACCGCCTAATCGCATTATGTTGCGAAATCAGTGAAGTTAGTACTCAGGCTCGTGAAATTACTGATTTGTTGGAGTGGATTCCTGCGAGGTTAACCGCATTGCTTTTTTTATTGGTTGGTAACTTTCAACATGGATTGAAGTTTTTTTCTCAACATGTTTTCGCTAAGCCAGATTTTAATAATGAAATGTTGCGCATTTGCGGCACCGAGGCTGCAAGGACTAATGAAACAGAAGTAGTCCCGATGGTTGTCGCTGAAAATTTAGTAGAGCATGCGCTCATTGTTATATTGGTATTTATTGCTTTGTTTACGTTAGTTTCCTGGTTATAAGTGAATTGGGCTAAGACCCATAGATTTTAAACTAAATGAGAAAATAATAGTAACTGCTTCTAACTCAAAATAAATCCTTATAATGATGCTAGGGATTTGGCGAGTGAAGAGAAAGCCTCTATTTGAAATTTAATCTATAATGGATTGATATTATATGAATTTTGCTGCCCGCATAGTTTTATTTTGCTTATTATTTAGTCTGGCAGGTTGTGTATCAAACTCTTTTAGGCAACAAGAGTTAGCACAATGTAAAGCTACATGTGCCAGGCATTTTGAGTTTTGTAAAAAAAACTGCATAAATAATTGCCCTGTTTGTTTTTGGCAGTCGACTCAAAATACAGTGCAAAATTTTACAAAGTACACTATGGAAAGAAAAGTTGAAGGCAAAAAAGTGATGCGTGAGTTGAATTCTTATCGAGATCCACTACAATGCCGGAAAATAACGTGCAACTGCATGATGGATTTAATGACATGCAATCAAAGTTGCTCTGGCGTAATCCGGAAAAGATTACAAGTGATACCTAATTGTGTTTAATAGAATGTCGAGGACATTTTCATGGCAAATAAACCTAATCTAGATTTGGATCCTGTTGAAACGCGAGAATGGCTGGATGCCTTGCAAGCTGTATTAACCAATGATGGTGCTGAGCGTGGAGCCTTTATTTTACAACAACTGCTTAATAAGGCGAATTCAGAAGGAGTTAAGCTTTCAGGCTCTTTAAATACTCCTTATAGGAATACAATTAAGACATACGAAGAAAAGCAAATGCCTCCTGATGAGGGAATGAGCAAACGTATTAATGCACTCATTCGTTGGAATGCAGTGGCAATGGTCTTGCGAGCTGGTAAATATGCTGCAGAATTAGGCGGACATATTGCCTCTTATGCTTCAGCGTCAACTTTATATGAGACGGGTTTTAACCACTTTTTTAAAGGTCCAGATTCTGAAGGTGGTGGAGATTTGCTTTATATCCAAGGACACTCCTCTCCTGGAATATATGCACGAGCATTCCTCGAAGGACGGCTCAGTGAAGAGCAGCTAGGGTATTTCCGTCAAGAAGTTGAAGTAAATGGTTTATCATCTTACCCTCATCCGTGGTTAATGCCGGATTTTTGGTAATTTCCTACTGTTTCTATGGGATTAGGGCCATTACAAGCTATCTATCAAGCGCGTTTCCTGAAGTATTTGGAAAATAGAGGGCTGATTAAAGAAACTGGTCGAAAAGTTTGGGCTTTCCTTGGCGATGGAGAGACGGATGAGCCTGAATCATTAGGGGCTTTAAGCATTGCAGCGAGAGAAAAGTTAGATAATTTGATTTTTGTTGTCAATTGTAATTTGCAACGCCTGGATGGTCCTGTACGTGGCAATGGCAAAATTATTCAAGAACTTGAAGGCGTTTTTCGTGGAGCTGGCTGGAACGTCATTAAAGTAATTTGGGGCGGTCGTTGGGATCCTTTATTTGCCCAGGATAAAGAAGGATGGATGCAAAAACGTATGGAAGAATGTGTCGATGGCGAATATCAAGCTTACAAAGCTAATGATGGCGCATATGTTAGACAACATTTCTTTAATTACTACCCAGAATTGAAAAAAATGGTAGAAAATTACTCAGATGACGATATTTGGCGTTTGAACCGTGGTGGGCATGATGCTCAAAAAGTATATGCAGCTTACTCACAAGCAGTGGAGCACAAAGGCAGTCCTACTGTTATTTTGGCTAAAACCATTAAAGGTTATGGAATGGGGGCTGCTGGTGAAGGGCAAAATATTACTCATCAGCAAAAAAAGATGACTGTTGATCAACTTAAGGTATTTAGAGATCGCTTTGATATTCCCATTACCGATGAGCAAATAGCAGAAATTCCCTTTTATCGGCCTGCTGAAGATAGCCCAGAAATCAAATACATTAGAAAACAAAGAGAAGCATTGGGTGGTTATTTACCTGCGCGGTCTAGTGAAGTTGAATCATTAAAAGCACCTGCTTTAGTTGATTTTGCTTCAGTCACTAAAGGGTTAGGCGACCGAGAAATTTCAACTACCATGGCCTTTGTTCGGATTTTGTCAGTTTTATTAAAAAACAAGGAAATTGCTTCAAGAATTGTTCCCATTGTGCCTGATGAGTGCAGAACCTTTGGTATGGAAGGGTTGTTCCGTCAAATTGGAATCTATTCTCCAGTGGGACAGTTATATACTCCAGTCGACCATGAGCAAGTGATGTTTTATCGCGAAGCTAAAGATGGCCAGATATTGGAGGAGGGGATTAATGAAGCAGGTGCATTCTGCTCATGGATTGCTGCTGCGACATCCTACAGTACCAATCAACTATCAATGATTCCTTTTTATATTTATTATTCCATGTTTGGTTTTCAACGTATCGGTGATTTGGCTTGGGCCGCAGGCGATATGCAGGCCAAAGGGTTTTTATTAGGAGGAACAGCAGGAAGAACGACGCTTGCTGGAGAAGGATTGCAGCATCAAGATGGCCACAGCCATATCCTGGCATCAACTATACCCAATTGTGTTTCCTATGATCCTACCTACGCTTATGAGCTCGCTGTAATCATTCAGAATGGCTTGTATCGCATGTATGAAAAAAATGAAAATATTTTCTATTACATCACAGTGATGAATGAAAACTATGTTCAGCCTGATATGCCAGATGGTGTGGAAGAAGACATCATTAAAGGAATGTATTTGCTCAAAGAAAGCAAGAAAAAATCGAAACAACATATTCAGCTCATGGGATGTGGAACAATATTACGCGAGGTAATCAAAGCAGCACAAATGCTGGAAGATGATTATTCAATTACCGCTGATATTTGGAGTGTCACTAGTTTTAATGAGTTAAGACGTGATGGTTTGGCTGCAGAAAGAGACAATGCAATGCATCCTGAGAAAAAGGCGCGTGAAAGTTTTGTCACTACTCAATTAAAAAATAGACAAGGTCCAGTAATTGCTGCTACGGATTATATGCGTTTATACGCTGATCAAATTCGTTCATATGTACCTAATCGTTATGTAACATTAGGAACAGATGGTTATGGACGAAGTGATACTCGTGAGCGTTTACGTCATTTCTTTGAAGTGGATGCAAAATTTATTGCATTGGCAGCTTTAAATGCTCTAGTTGCTGAAGGAAGCATAGACAAGTCTAAAGTCGTGGATGCTATAAAACGTTATAACATCAATCCGGATAAACTCGACCCAGTGACCCACTAGAGGATAAATATGGCAAACGAAATTGAAGTAAAGATTCCCGATATTGGCGGAGCTCAAGTTGATGTAATTGAGGTTTTAGTAAAAGAGGGCGATCAGATTGATATCGATACACCTTTGGTTACTCTGGAATCCGATAAAGCAAGCATGGAAATACCCTCCCCAACAGCAGGTAAGATCACTCGGGTCAAGCTTAAGGTTGGTGATAAAGTTTCTGAGGGGGATATTATCCTTTTTGTTGTAGCTGATAGTACTGCACAAAAACTAGAAGAAGAGATTAAACCGACAGAGGTAAAGCCTGAGGCAAAAGTGGAAGTAGTTTCTGCACCTGTGAAAAAAGAGGCGTCTGCAGAAAAAGAAGTGGAAGTGAAGATCCCTGATATTGGTGGTTCAACCCAAGTGGATGTCATTGAGATTTTAGTAAAAGAAGGCGATCAAATTACTATTGATACACCACTAGTGACTTTGGAATCGGATAAGGCCAGTATGGAAATTCCCTCTCCAGTCAGTGGTACTATTACCAGAATTAAGCTAAAGGTTGGGGATAAAGTCTCTGAAGGCGATCTGATTCTTTTAGCTAAAACGATGGGGGATATTAGTGAGCCGCCAAAAGAAGAAGTAAAGGCATCAATTGCTGAACCAGCTATTTCTTCTATGCCAGTCGTGATGACAGATTCGGTAAAATCTCAGTCTGTTTTTGTGGCAGAAGCAGATAATAATACTATTGTCTTTGCTGGACCTGCAGTTAGAAGAGTGGCTAGAGAGTTTGGTGTCAACTTGTCAGAAGTAAAGGGTAGTGGACGAAAAGGGCGTATCACTAAGGAAGATGTGCAGGCATATGTGAAAGCCCGTTTAAGTGAGCAGCCAGTAGCTGGTTCTTTTGTACTTCCAGCAAGTCCAGTCATTGATTTCTCTCAATTTGGTGAGATTGAAACCAAACCTTTAAATAAAATCAAAAAATTAACTGGAATGAATGTTCATCGTTCCTGGGTTACCATTCCTCATGTTACTCAATTTGATTCAGCGGATATCACCGAAATTGAAGCTTTTAGGAAATCTGAAGCGGAGCAAACGAAAGATAAAGGGTATAAGCTAACTCTGTTGGCATTTGTTTGTGCCGTGGTAGCTAAAGCATTACGAGAATATCCTCAATTTAATGCTTCTCTGGATGCTACTGGCGCTAATTTGATTTATAAAAAATATTACAATATTGGAATTGCTGTTGAGACGCCAAATGGTTTAGTGGTTCCAGTGATTAAAAATGTGGATCAATTAAGTGTTACTGAAGTTGCTATGGAAATGGGGCGTTTAAGTGTAAAAGCGCGAGATAAAGGATTAATGCCTGCTGACATGACCGGAGGCTGTTTTACTATTTCCAGTCTTGGCGGGATTGGCGGTACTTCCTTTACTCCCATAGTCAATAGCCCAGAAGTTGCAATACTTGGATTGTCTCGCTCAGAAATAAAACCTGTTTATCAAAATGGAGCATTTCAACCAAGACTGATGTTGCCTCTGTCTTTGTCTTATGACCACCGAGTTATTGATGGCGCAGAAGCAGCTCGTTTTACTCGTTATATAAGTGACTGTTTAAGCGATATAAGACGAATTCTACTTTAGATAAGACTTTTCTTCGTTGTTAAACAAAGAAGAGTTTGCTGGTGTTTAAACTATTAAATAGATGAAAGAGGCTTGCAATGGCTAATAAAATTAAGACTGATGTTGTAGTGCTAGGAAGTGGGCCTGGAGGTTATACTGCTGCATTCAGAGCAGCTGATCTGGGTAAGTAAACTTCCCTTAATGTCAGCAAGCTCTAAAGCGCCTGTTGAACTGAAAATT
>CAZTYT010000146.1:0-5664 GCA_964618245.1 uncultured Legionella sp.
GGAAGCAATTTCCTGTTCACATTCTGGGGCGTTGCCAGCTCCAGATTCGCCATCAGGCAGAGGGTAGTTATTAGCAAAGCAGGAACTGGAATCAAGAATCTGATGACTCATTTCGTTTTGCCCCAAGCCTAGAAAACTATGAGTAAAAAGCGTAATAGTTTGTCCATAGAGAGTTAATTCAATTTGAGGTCCTTTAGTTAACTCTTGGTTTTTTTGGATCGGGAAAGCAATTTGGGTTGATGCGCCACCAATATCCAATACACCAACAGGTGTTTTAGATGTTGATTTTAATGTATCCAATTGATAGTTTACTGCAAGCCAATCATACAGGGCTTCCTCATCACCTGTAATGGTTTTTGCATCTACTAATTGCCAATCAGTTTGTTGGTTAAACCAGTTTTTTAAGGTCTGATAATAAGTTTTTTGTTTAACAAGCGGCAGAAGGCGCATACCTGCTGTGGCATAAAAATATACAGGCATTTGTTGTTGGGGAGTTCCAGAGAAAAGAGTGGCCATGTAAGTATTAATAGCTTCTGGATTCGGTTCAAGAGATGCAAATCCAGGTTTTATTTTGTTTGACCATACTTCAGTGACATGAATCGGCGTATTGGTATTGTCCAAATCATAGGAAAAAAGATGTAGTCGGGAGCCGGTGCTTCCCGCATCAATTACGGCAATGCATTGGTGTTCAGTACAAGGGGCTTTTTGGGCATAAAGATTTAACGGGACTAGGTATAAGCAAGAAATAAAAGCCAGGAAACGCATCATCAGTTAATCATCCTATGAATTTAGTGCTCAAATAATACACTATGTATTTTTTGGTTTCAATATGTTATCATAAGAAAAAAAAAGATAATAGACTGTTTCTTCAGTGGTTCATTCAAATAGATTACTGTTTTTTGATCAGTTTTTTTCTGGCGATTATTATCATGATGACGAAAGAACATCTCGGTTCTATTTATGCAATTTTATCAGGTTTTTTATACGGTTTTATTGGTTACTTTGGCTTAAGTGCCATGGAGGGTAATCTGTCAGTTAGCACAATGCTATTTTGGCGTTTCTTTATCTCAAGTGTAGTAATTTTACTGGTGCTATTACCTCAACTAAAAAAGAGTACTGACACTTATAAGCAGATGGCAATGGCTTTTTTGAGCGGAGTTTTTTACTATGGTTTATCAACCTGGCTTTATTTTGTAGCTTGCCAGTACATTAGCTCTGGTTTATCCATGGTAATATTTTTTACATATCCTGTTTTAATCATGATGATTAACTTCTTTGTTTATAAGCAGGGAATTCCTAAAATTTATTATTTGGCTATCTTGATCATTTTGATTGGCATGGGATTTTTAGTCGATATGAATGATTTATCTTTTAATCTCTGGGGCATATTATTTGGGGTGATCTCTGCCTTTTTTTATGCTTGTTATGTTATTGCTAGCAAAAGAAACCAATTGTCACCGAATATGTCTACCTTAATGGTTTGTTTAGGATGTATGGTCACCAGCTTTGTATTGTCTTTATTTAACCATACTTTAGTAATTCCTTCCTCATTATTAGTCTGGGGTAATTTATTGGGTATTGCTATTGTTTCCACTGTAATTCCTATTTTGTTATTGTTGCATAGCTTGCAATATATTAGTTCAGAAAAAGCTTCTATTTTATCTGTCTTAGAACCTGTTTTTGTGGTAATTTTTGGAATAGTTTTATTAGGTGAATCATTACGTTTCCTGAGTGCAGTGGGTATTATTCTTATTCTTTCTGGTGCTTTGATTACATTGTTTAGTCATAGAATTAAATTAGACTCCTTGAAATTGAGTTGGTTACGTCAAAACCTGGTGAAAGAATAATTTTGTTGGGCTTTGGGCCCAACAAAACTAACACGCCATATCTACTTTAAAATATTCGATCAATTTTTACACATACTTTACAGTCAAAAGTTCATTTGTTAATCAACCCTTAAGTTTCCTTGCCTTACACTGATAAAAAGTGAAGAGAGGGGATTGATTATGTCAAACAAGAAATTAAGTGAGCGTTTAAATAACCAGCTTGATGAACTAGGTGTTCCTGCATTAATGACTGAACGTGTTCAAATATGCTCTAAACTCTTTAACTTGCCTAAATTTAAAATTGAGGCATTGTTATGTGGGGTAGTAGCTTTAGATTTGGATTCCATGCAAAAAATCGCAGATGAACTTGAAGTTAGTATGGATTGGCTATTTGGTAATAAAGAAAAAATAAAACACTAGCAGTTAATATGGGGAAATGTTCTTGGAAAGAGGGTAGGAGAGAGGGATTTCTCTCCAATATTTTGGGTTATTTTACAATTAAGTTATTATTTAGCTTTATTAAAAGATTTTTTAAAGTCTGTTGTTCTTCTTCAGTAAAATCATTCAATGCTAATTGATTGAGTTCTTTTGCACATTGCTCGATAGTTTTTTCATAACTGCGACCTTTTTCAGTTAAATTAATTTGAATGGCACGTCTATCAGAGAGGCTAGGCGTTCTCTCAATTAATCCATCACGTTCCATGCGATCGAGGGTGCGTACCGCTGTGGGCTGTTCAATACCAATTTGTTTATGCATTTCGGATTGAGTTAAGCCGTTTTGCTGATATAAAGCCATTAAAAAATATGTGTACGCGTCGGTGATTGCATGGGGCTTTAATAATTCATTGGCTTTTTTAACTAGTAATCGATTGGCTTTTTTAATAAGTGTTGAAGAGTACATTATTTTCCTTATTAGCATAGCTTGCTATATATTAGTTTGCTATGTTAAGATAAATCTATTATTGAGAAAGAGAGAATTATATGAACAAACAAATGATTTACCAAGTAGATGCTTTTACCTCTACTTTATTTGCTGGAAATTTTGCTGCAGTTTGTCCTCTCAAATCTTGGCTTGATGAAAAGACAATGCAGTTGATTGCCATGGAAAATAATGTGTCAGAAACAGCGTTTATCGTACCCGATGGTGCTGACTATCAAATTCGTTGGTTCACCCCTAACACTGAGGTTGATTTATGCGGCCATGCTACATTGGCTAGCGCTTTTATTTTATTTGAACTTTTGCAGCATCCTAAAAATCAGATTATTTTTAAGAGCAAAAGCGGTCAATTAATAGTGAGAAAAGAGGGCGATTTATTACAAATGGATTTTCCAGCATTACCTTTTGCCAGAATAGAGCCGATGCCTGAACTGATCAAGGCAATAGGAGTTGTTCCTGATGAAACGTACCAAAGTACATTTGACCTGTTATGTATTTTTAAAGATGCTAAATTAGTTCAACAGGTACAGCCTGATTTTGATAGTCTAACCAAGATGAATTACCGTGGTTTTATTTTATCTGCACCGGGTTTTAATAGTGATGTTTATTCAAGAGGTTTTTATCCAAGTTGCGATCTTCCTGAGGATCCCGTAACCGGTTCTGCTCACTGCGTTATTACTCCTTATTGGTGTGCTCGTTTGAATAAAAACAAAATCCATGCTCGTCAGGGTGGAAAGCGCCAGGGAGAACTCTGGTGTGAACTCAAAAAAGATAGAGTGATTTTATCTGGATATTGTCGATTATATTTGCAGGGAGAGATCCAGGTTCCCTCAATATCAAAGGAGAGTTAATATGGCAATTAAACTACTGTCGCCTTCTGATGTAAAACAGAGTATTACCATGGTTGAAGCAATTGAGGCAATGGAGCGGGCATTCATGCAATTAGCTCAAAATGAAGTAGTTCTTCCTTTACGAACAGGTGTGCCTGTCCAAGAGAGAGGATTAACCTTAACAATGCCAGGGTATTTAACTCAAGAACAAGCTTTAGGTTTAAAAGTAATTTCTGTTTTTCCTGATAATGTAAAACTTGATAAAACAGCAATTAGTGGAATTATTTTATTACTTGATGCTGCTACCGGAGAGCCGCTTACTATGATGGATGCTGGATATCTCACGGCCTTACGTACAGGGGCGGTTTCTGGTTTGGCAACAAAATATTTCTCCCAAGAAAAAGCCTGTAATATTGCAATAATTGGTTCAGGAGTCCAGGCATTTACCCAATTGGAAGCCGTTGCTGCTGTTCGTGAAATCAAGAAAGTATTTGTGTGGTCACGTCATTTTGAAAATGCAAAACAGTTCGCACAAAAAATGAATGCTTGCTATGACATAGAGGCCTGTAAGCAATTATCTGCTGCAGTGAAAGAGGCTGATGTAATTTGTACAGCAACAAGTAGTACGGAGCCATTAATTCATTTCCCTGAGATTCAATCACATACGCACATTAATGCAATAGGTTCTCATACTCCGATGATGCGGGAAATCAGTGAAGATGTATTAATGAATTCGGTGGTAATTGTCGACCAATTAGAAGCTGCCATGTCCGAATCAGGGGAAATTATTAATGCTATTGCACAAGAGAAGCTTAAGAAAGAATCCATTATTGAAATTGGTTCTTGGTTATTAAAAAAATCGCCTGATTTGAAAAAGGAGTTAACTGTATTTAAATCGGTTGGTCTTGCTATTCAAGATTTAAGCGTGGCTCATGTGGTTTACCAAAATGCAATGAAAATGAATTTAGGGACTTCTTTTGAATTAGGGTAAATATTATTTTAGGCCAAATCTGGCCCGACAAAAATTCGCCCTTTGTAATCTTTTTAAGATAAAAGGACTTGTCGGGCCAAGGCTTGACCTACACTTACATGGTATTTTAAAACCAATTTCCTGTGTAGCTGTTGGCGCCACAACAATCAGTAGGTACACATGTTCCTGCGCATGGATTGCAATTGGAAGAACAATTGCTTAATAGGATTGATGCTCCAAGCATTGCTACAAGCAGTATTATTTTTTTCATGACCTATCCTTTTTATCATTGTTCATCCAATGTTAGTAAAGAAGCAATCCGTAGGTTGGGCTTTGACCCAACGAAAAAAATGAAATTAAGGATGAACAGTTAGTTACCTGTTCTATAACTATACTCTACGTTAGCTAATTTAACCAATTAATCCTATTCTTCTTCTGCAATTTGTAGCCATTGTAATTCATACAACTCAAAAATAAGTAATTGATTTTCTTTTTTATTTAGATAGTTACTATAGGTTTCATAAGCCAAAAAGCGATTATTCGCTATTGTTTTGATTAACTCTGGCGAAACGCCAGTGGTATTCCATTCACAGCCATTGATAAAAAGTTGATATTCTCCCTCATTGAGCTGATAGGCAAAACGGCAGGAAGCATCATGGATAAGATTAATGCCTTGCTGTATTTCGTCAATAAAATCAGCAAGAGAGGGTAATTCTTGTTGTTCCAAAGCGATAGGCAATTGCTGTTCGGCCTGTTGGTCTAATCTGGTGGCAAAACAACCAAACCAGGATTTCATTATTTTTTCATTGTGAATTAGTTGCAGTAATAAATCTTGAGCATTTCTCCAGGCTGGTGCCGTAATTTCGGCAGGATTTTTTAATGAAGACCAATCTGGATCACGATATAGATTCTGGAATAAATCTTTCTCTGACAGAAAATCTCCCAGACTATCCCACAACTCTTGGCCTTGATAACTGCGATAACCAAAAGAATAGGTCATGCATTCCTCAGAAACAGAAATGCCATAATGACCTACATGCGGAGGTAGATAAAGCAAATCGCCTTCTTCAAGTATGATTTCCTCTTCTATAACGAAATTTT
>CAZTYT010000147.1:0-5630 GCA_964618245.1 uncultured Legionella sp.
AAGTTGCAGTTCATGGGACTTATATGGGACAAGAAGTTGCTTTTAAAACAATGACTGCATCCAATGTTGACAGTGTAAGTCTAGGGCAAAATGGCGAGGGGTTAAAACTGAATGTAGCAGGGGCAGGATCAGTTTCATTAGATCAAGTAAAACAAATAACCGTATAGGGATAAGGCAGGAGACAAAAATGATTTTTGATACTGGCATAAGCGGGTTGCAGGCAGCAACAAGTAATTTGGATGTGATAAGTAATAATATTGCAAACTCATCTACCGTTGGTTTTAAAGGCTCTCGTGCTAATTTTGGTGATATTTACTATGGTACTGGCCCTACTGCTGTTGGTGGTGGAGTTATGTTGACTCAAGTACAGCAATCATTTGCTGCAGGGAATTTAAGCAATACTAATAATACCTTAGACCTGGCAATTAACGGGAATGGCTTTTTTGTTTTAAGTGACCAAGGCGCTAAAGTTTATAGCCGGGCTGGACAGTTTGGATTGGATAGTCAAAATTTTATTACCAATTCCAATGGTCAGAATCTAGTGGGCTACCTTGCTGATAGCAAGGGGAATATTACAGGAGCTACTGGAAATCTCCAAGTTAATACAGCTAATCTTAGCCCTCTGGCAAGTACTGTTGTTGAAACTGGCTTGAATCTTAATGCTCAGAGCATTCCACCAACAACTGACTGGTCGGGTGGCGCTTCACCAGTAAGTGATACTTATAACAATACAACATCCATGACTATTTATGATAGTTTAGGTAATTCGCATGTGATTAGTATGTATTTTATTATGGCAGATGCAGCTGCATTAGGCGGTCAGCCAAATGCTGCATCTCCTGCAGGAACAACCAACCAATGGTATGTTGCTTTTCAAATTGATAACCAGGATATCCCAACTATTGTAACTCCTGGTAACGCCAGTAACCTTGTCGCAGCTAATTTTGCTTCAGATGGTACTTTTGTTTCCGTTCAAGATAACACAGGAACCCCACTTGCAAATAACTTGATTCCTTTGTCCTTTACTCCAACGAATGGCGCAAATACTATAAATCTAAACGTTGATTTGACTAGTTGCACCCAATTCGGTAGTCCTTTTTCGGTACAAGCCGCGCATACCGATGGTTATCCTACAGGTAATTTAGCTGGTCTACAGGTAGGGACTAATGGGATAGTCTATGGCAGTTATACCAATGGACAAACATTAGCTATGGGGCAAATTCAATTGGCTAACTTTGCTGATCCTCAAGGATTACAAAACGTTGGTAATGTATGTTGGGCAGAAACTGCTGCTTCGGGGCAAGCATTGATTGGTACTGGCGATACAGGTAGTTTTGGTGCTGTCTTATCAGGAAGGTTAGAGGACTCAAATGTGGATTTGACTAGTCAATTAGTCGATTTAATTGGTGCTCAACGTGATTTCCAGGCAAATGCACAAAGCATTCGGACCGGTGATGCTATTACTCAAACAATTATCAATATGCGCTAAGAGGTAGGCTATGGATCCCATTTTGTATAATGCAGCTGTTGGTGGGCGGGAAAATTTTAAACGCCAGGAAGTTATTGCTAATAATTTGGCTAATGTTAATACGCCTGGATTTAAAGGAGATTTATTTCAAGCACAAACAATGTATGTGCAGAATGCAAATGGGGGGGCAGGGCAGGCGTTTACTGCCCAACTGCCTAATGGGAATGATTTTGCCCCAGGCCCTATCGTTTCAACTGGTCGAAATTTAGATGTAGCAATTGACGGAAAAGGCTGGCTTGCTGTACGTGACAATGCAGGAACTGAATCCTACACCAGAGCAGGAAGTTTGCGTTTGGGACCTAATGGACAATTACTTACCTCCTCAGGAAAACCTGTGATTGGCAATGGTGGTCCAATTTCCATTCCTCCTGCGAAGTCAATTGATATTGGTACAGATGGAACGATTTCAATTGTTCCTCAAGGCGGTGATGCTAAGAGTACTACAGTAGTTGATCGCCTGAAGTTGGTGACTTTAGACGATAAAAATATTACCAAAAATGCAGAAGGCTTATTTCAATTAAAAGATGGGAGTACTGCACCAGCTGATAACCAAGTAAAACTAGTAAGTGGGGCTCTGGAAGGATCAAACGTGCAAGCTGTTGATCAAATGGTTGCCATGATTAACTCTGGAAGGGATTTTGAAACACATATGAATTTACTATCTACAGTAGGTGAAAATGCACAAAGGTTGGCACAGGTACTACACGAATAAAAGGCTTCGATAATTTTTTTGATAAAGATATGAATAAAAGTGAGGGATTCGTATGCAACCAGCATTATGGGTAAGTAAGTCGGGCTTGGAAGCTCAAGAAAAAACTATTGGTACTATTGCCAATAACTTAGCAAACGTTAATACAACTGGTTTTAAAAAAGATAGGGCTTTGTTTGAAGACTTACTTTATCAAACTACTAGCCAGGCAGGGGCTCAATCTTCTGACAACTCCATAGTTCCTACAGGTATTAATACAGGAACGGGCGTACATTTGGTTGCAACTCAAAAACTATTTGAGCAAGGTTCAATACAACATACTAATAATCCCTATGATATGGCCATTCAAGGGCAAGGGTTTTTTACTATTTTAATGCCAGACGGAACACAAGCTTATACACGTGATGGTGCTTTCACCATTGATAGCACAGGGCAACTTGTTGATAGCCATGGTTATTTATTACAACCATCAATAACTATCCCGGCCCAAACGCTAGGAGTTACTATTAGTACAGATGGAGTAGTTAGTGCAACAGTTGCAGGTAGTACTACCCCCACTAATTTGGGAACTATCCAGCTAACAAACTTTATGAACCCTGCTGGACTTCAACCTATAGGACAGAACTTATATACAGAAACTCCTTCTAGTGGTAACCCTACATTGGATAATCCAGGAAATTCTGGTTTAGGAACCTTATTACAAGGTAATCTGGAGGCCTCTAACGTCAATGTGGTTGAAGAATTGGTTAATATGATTCAAGCGCAGAGAAGTTATGAAATCACAGCTAAAGGAATGCAGACAGTAGATAACATGTTGCAATATTTGAATCAAACTGTTTAAGAAGAATAGATAGATGAAATTAAATAATTTTTTGACAGTTAGTATTATTGCGGCATTGTTAAGCGGGTGTGAAGCTTTAAATCCACCTGCTCAAGGGAAGGATCCGGATTATGCGCCTACTTATCCTGCCTCACCTGATCCCAAACAGTTGAGAAGAGCTTCAGGAGCTATTTATGATCCTGAAACTGCTTTACCACTTTTTGAAACGAATAGAGCAAGACATGAAGGCGATATTCTTACTGTGTACTTGCTTGAAAATACTAACGCGTCAAAAAATGCCACGCTGCAACAAATGAAAAACGATAGCAATAAAGTAACGAATAAACTCTTCCTAGGGCGGCCAATTGCTTTAGGAGGTGGTTACAGTATGGACTTTGACCTTAACAACCAACGTCAATTTAACGGTTCTGCCCAGGCGGTTCAAAATAACCAATTAGCCGGTAGTCTTTCAGTTACCGTAGCTAAAGTTTTGTCAAATGGTAATTTGGTCGTTCAGGGAGAGAAGTGGGTTAAAATTGATCAGGGTCAAGAGTATGTGCGTCTGTCAGGAATTGTCCGCCCACAAGATATTAAAGGTGATAACTCAATTACCTCCGATCGCGTAGCTAATGCTCGCATCTCTTATGGTGGAGTAGGTCAGGTGAACAATACAAATGCTCAAGGTTGGTTAGCTCGAATTATGTGGGGGCCACTATTCCCAACCTAATTGGAGAAATAATATTGGCATGGCTTATGCGCTAAATTCAGGTTTATGGGGAATTAATTGTTAAAACAAAGCAAAATAATACAAGGATTTTTAATGCGGCGAATGCTGATTATTACAGGGTTGTTAGTGCTCAACCTGGTAACGCAAGTGCATGCTGAACGCATTAAAGATATGGCTACATTGGCTGGTGTTCGAACTAACCAGCTGATTGGGTATGGTCTGGTAGTTGGCTTAAATGGCAGTGGGGATAAAAACGGTACTCGCTATACTGAAGACAGCTTTGCTAATATGTTAACCCAGCTTGGTGTCAATATTAGACCTGGAACCAAATTAAATTCCAAAAACATGGCTGCAGTGATGGTAACTGCTAGCTTGTCTTCTTTCATGAAAAAAGGACAAACCCTTGATGTTAATATTTCATCAATAGGCGATTCCAAAAGCTTATTGGGCGGTACTCTTTTAATGACGCCCTTAAAGGGAGCTGATGGGCGCATTTATGCTATTTCCCAAGGAAATGTTATTGTTTCGGGTGTAAGCGCTTCCGGAAGTAATGGTTCTAGCGTGACCGTGAATGTGCCTAGTGGTGGTCGTATACCCAATGGAGCAACAATAGAAGCGGATATCCCTAATCCATTCTATTTTTCCAAAAACCTTACATATAATTTGCATTCCCCTGATTTTACTACAGCAAAACACATGGCTGATGCAATTAATACGCAAATGGGGCCAGGAACAGCAAAAGCTTTGGATGCTACTTCGGTAATGATAACCTCGCCTATCAAAATGTCGCAGCGTGTTGATTTCGTTTCAGTATTAGAAAATATTGAGTTTAAACCGGCAGAGGCAATGGCAAAAATTATTATCAATGCACGAACAGGAACAGTGGTTATTACATCCAATGTTATTGTGAAGTCTGCTGCTGTGTCGCATGGTAACTTAGTGGTGAGCGTCACTGAAAATCCAATTATAAGTCAACCTAATGCGTTTGCTAATGGTAGAACAGTGGTTACGCAACAATCGCAGGTTAATATTTCTCAGAAAAATAACCATGCGTTTGTATTACCTAAAGGTACGACACTTAAAGATATAGTACGAGGAATTAATGCAGTAGGAGCAACACCAGCTGACGTAATTTCTATTCTGGAGGCATTACAACAAGCTGGTGCATTGAATGCAACATTAATAGTGATATAAGATAATATTTAGCTCAAAAGGGATGTTGTTTACATTTTGAGCTAAAATTTAAGTATATTAAAAGGGACCCGTTATGACAGTACAAGGCATTGCAGCAGGTGATTTTGCAGCTCTTTCTGAACTGAAGGCTCAGGCAGTAAAAGATGCAAATGGCGCTGCCCCCGAAGTTGCTAAACAATTTGAAGGGATTTTTTTGCAATCCATGCTTAAAAGTATGCGTATGGGGCATTTCCTGGACGACACAAGTCCATTTAGGGGGCGCGACCGCGAAACATTTCAGGATATGTTAGATGCACAATACGCAAATAATATTGCTGGTAGTCGAGGAATTGGCTTAGCTGATATGCTAGTTAAACAATTAGAGTCTGCAACGGCTTCATCATCCCAGGGAGTTATACCAACTACGACGCAAAATAATGTAAGTCCTGTTGCACCAATGGAAATTACTTTATCTCAATCTTCTGATGAACCAATTAAATCTTATGAAGAACCGGTTAAAGAAGGAGTAATGACTAATACTACAAATGTTGATGATTTCGTAAAGGCTATTTGGCCTAAGGCAAAGGAAGCCGCATCAGTTCTTGGTTTAGATCCAAAAATCTTAATGGCTCAAGCGGCTTTAGAGACTGGGTGGGGTAAATTTATGACCAAG
>CAZTYT010000148.1:0-5570 GCA_964618245.1 uncultured Legionella sp.
AATACGATCAATCCAATAAGCACTATTCAGAAATATACAAAGTAGATTCTCCTTGCCTTACTGATTTTGATATTACTGATGATAAATTAGCGATTAGTACAGACGATGGTATTATTTTACTCAAATATAATCAAAGTCACTATTCACCTATAGCTACTAAGAGCTTCTCAATGATTAATAGAGGCTTTATCTATGAACTAGCAATTGTGAAAGATTATGTAGTTGGTGGATATATTGATGATTGTGCTGAAAAAAAGAAATATTGTTTAATGGCATGGACTCATCAAAAAGATGATCCCGCTCTTATACATGTAAAAGAATATGAAGTAGATGAGACATGTAGAATTTGTAATATAAAAGCAACCGCTGACGGTTATTTTGCAGCAGAATTTTATCAAAGCCACATTGGCATATTTCATCATGCTGATACTAAGTGCCGAGCAAAAGTTGATATTAATACTAAACAAATGGATAGCACAAAACGGCTTGATGATTTTCTAACGACTCCGTCAGGTGAAATTATCTATCGAATTGAAAACTGCATAAGTTTTTATTCTTTTAGAAAATTTAAACCTGCACTCACACCACCCGAAAACCAAGCGTCTCTTTCAACCTCAAATACTACAAGAAGAAATACCATATGAAATTATTCTCTGAAGCTCGTACCTTAAATTGTTGCGAGCAACCAGGTGCTCGCATTGCTATCGGATAGAAAGCACTTGCATGACCGCATTAAGCACCGCCGCTATACGGATTGCTGATTGAATAGCACTATTACTTACCCCATTTTCTTGCAACTGTTTAATATGGGAATGAATGCACATCCCACAGCCATTAAGAGCAGAAACTGCCAAAGAAAAAATTTCAAAATCAACTCTAGGCACGCCTGGGTTAGCGATAGCATTCATACGCAAGTTAGCTGGCAATAACGATAACTCTTTATTGTTTGCTAAATGAATTGCTCGATAATACACATTATTCATCGCCATAATTGCGGCAGCTATTTTAGCTGCTTGCTGTACCTCGACAGGGAGGTAATCCCTACCCTCTACCAGAACAGCCGCCTCTATTTCTTTATTTTTCAGACTATAGGCGATGGCTAAACTTGTTCCATAAAATTGGCTTTCTGTTAAACCAGTTTGGGTAATATTTCCAAATAAGCTACTTAAATTAAGACGAATATCTTTAGCATAATCAGGAATTTGTTGTTTTAATTGTTCTATGGACATGATAACCCCTATTTTACAAAATGAGTGAGTTGAGCGGTTTCTTGAGAAACCGCAAGCCTTAATTACAGAGTTTCTCCACCGACAGGACGATTACATGGGCATAATTCATCTGTTTGCAGCGCATCTAATATCCGTAAGATTTCTTGAGGATTACGCCCCACATTTAAAGAGTTCACACTGGCATGTTGGATGATATTATTAGGGTCAATAATAAAAGTTGCTCTTAACGCACATCCACTTTCCACATCTCGTACTCCAAAACCATCTGTTAAGTGCCCTTGCACATCAGCAAAGCTATATTGGTTCAATGAGTGTAAATCTTTATGCTCTCGTCTCCAGGCTAATTTCACAAATTCATTATCAGTACTACCACCCAATACAATGGCATCACGATCATTGAATTCATCATTTAAATGAGCAAACTCAACAATTTCGGTTGGGCATACAAAGGTAAAATCTTTTGGGTAAAAATAAAGTATCTTCCATTTGCCTGGAAAGCTTTGCTCAGTTATCGTTTCAAAAGCACTTTCGTTATTTTCTTCATGGGTGTTAAATCCAGGTTTGACAACCACCACGGTAAATTCAGGTATTTTTTGGCCTACAGTTAACATGAGTATCTCCTCTCTTTATGCATTTATTCTTAGTATAGTGATGAGCTATAATTAATTAAAATGAATAAAACAGATAGATTTAATCGGAAAAAACGATGATGAAGCTAACTAATTTAAAACACTTATATTATCTAGTGACACTTTATGACTATCAACATTTTGGACGGGCGGCTGAGGCTTGCTTTGTAAGCCAATCGACTTTAAGTGCAGCCATTACTAACCTGGAAGAGACATTATCTGCTCAGTTATTAGAGCGAGATCATAAAACATTTTTCTTCACCCCTTTAGGTGAAGAAATAGTCAAGCGCAGCAGATTAATCCTTGAACAAAGTGAAGCATTGGTTGATTATGCCCATAACCAGGGAAAAATGATGCAAGGAAATTTTTATTTAGGCATCATTCCTACCATTGCTCCGTTTATTCTGAATGAATTACAAACTTTATGTCAAAAGACCTATCCTGATCTAGCCCTTTTTATTCGTGAAGATACAACCGACAATGTCCTAAAATATTTAACTGAGGGAAAACTCGATATGGCGATATTGGCTTTACCCTACCCTACTCAAGACTTTCATGTGCAAATCCTAGTCAAAGATCATTTTAATTTAGTGCTTCCGCAAAATTGGCTAGCAAAAGGATTTGAACAAGAAATTAGCACCTTACCCGAACACAGCATCTTTCTATTGGAAAGGGAACATTGCCTATCTGGTCATGCATTGCAAGCTTGTGAGTTAAAAGAAGGTAAAAAAATTAATCCTTTTTTTGCTACCAGCTTACACACGTTAATTCAAATGGTGAGCCATCAGCCTGGTATTACTTTCTTGCCTGATTTAGCCATTCACAGTCATATTCTTGACGGAACAGATTTAGCCGCTCTTCCGCTAAAAAACCCACAAGCTTATCGTGAAATTGGAGTCATTTGGCGCAAAACTTCTTATAAACAACAAACTTATGCTCAATTAACTCAGTTGATTAAGCAGGTTTTATCCTCTAAAAGTCAGGGACAAAATACTTTCTAAAATAAAATACTTCAATTATAGTTTTCCATTTTATTTAGAAAGGAAAAAATATGCGTTCATTTCTTCTATTAATTTTTATCACATTAATGACCTCTCATACCCAAGCTGCAACTTCCTCTATACGTATTCCTTTACTTGATAATGCCAAAGTTAATGCATGGAAAACGGTTATTTATCCTGGTAAAAACCAAGGATTAAAAATGCATCGTCATGATTGTGATCGCGTTGTAGTTGCTCTCACAGATGGGAAATTAAAAGTTACCAATGATAAGGGGGCAATTCATTACCTGGAGTTTAAAAAAGCGAGGGCTTACTATTTGCCAAAAGATACGCCAGATGAACTCCATACTGATGAAAATCTCAGCCATCATCCGATTAAAGTTATCGTTGTAGAATTGAAATAATAGAACCATACAGCCTTGATTACATCCCACTACATCAAGGCTACCTTATAAGTGCTGATTTACCGGTCATTTTTAGTTTTAACAACCACACCTCCTAAAAACTACTTGAAAGCTGTCAATACTGTATATGAGATGGCGGCAAAGGTTAAAAAAACTACATTTTATTATTGCTGGAAACTCTAAAAAAATGGTATTTTCTTCAAAATATTGCCATGAGAGAAAACATTTCTCCTTTTAATTAAAAATGGAAAAAAGCAGTAAAGAATTTGTTTTTATAGCAGCAAGGAATGCAAATGCCTAGTAATATGTTAGGTTATTTCAAAGACTCTGAAAAATCGAACAGTCAAATTAGACTGATTCATTATGTTACCTGGGAGCTTATTAGCGTTGGAGTGATCCTGAGTTTTTTTTATGCTCAATATAGTTTATGGGGAATAATTGTCATCATTGGCATCGCCATTGCCCTGGGTCTTTTCAATATATGGATTCTTCATCGTACGCGAAATATTGGCTTATGTAGTCATTTTTTAACCTTAATTATTTTTTTAACCATAGCAATTACCAATTATTTTATTTGGGGAATAGGCCCGCTCCATTCACAATGGTTTTATGTCATGCCTCTGCTTGCTGCCTCATTGACCGGAATGAGAGGGCTTTTCATATATTCGATAGTATCCTTAGTACTGGTAATTGGGTCTGGCGGGTTTCTTATTCCCCCCTACTACACTCTCACCTCTTATCAATTTATTAATGTAATAGAGATCTTAAATCATTTTTTTGCCTTTACTGTTATCGTAACTACTCTTGCTCACTTGATTCATGAAAACCAACGATATGAGCAAAAGTTAAATAATAAAAACCATCTTCTGCAAGCTGAAAAAGAGCGATATCACTATTTGGCACGATTTGATCATCTGACAAATTTACCTAATCGGCGTTATTTCATTCAACATTTACAAGAGTTAATTCGCTCCTTACCAGGCACCCATTGCATCACTGTATTTTTCCTCGACCTGGATAATTTTAAATTAGTCAATGATCAATATGGCCATAATATGGGAGACAAATTACTTTTAGAAACTTCCAAACGATTAAAGTTTTGTTTTCGAGAACATGATTTTATTGCTCGATTAGGCGGTGATGAATTTACCGCCATAGTAGTCCACATTCCTAATAAAAAAATACCGCAGATAATTGCACAAAGAATTATGCATGAATTTCAACATGAGTTTGTATTGGAAAATCAGATTACCTATAAATATTCAGTAAGCGTAGGATTAGCAACTTATCCTAACGATGCTGTAGCTGCTGCTGAACTAATAATGAAAGCGGACAAAGCAATGTATGAAGCTAAAAAAATCAAAGGAAGTTCTCATTCCCCCCCCTAAACCTGTTTAATATCAATACACTGTTGTAAGGAAATTTTTATGCCTAAGAAAGTTTTTTTAACGATTGACGATGGACCTTCAGAAAATACCAAAACCTTAGTGAATCTTTTATTACGTCATAATATTCCTGCTTTATTTTTTTTTCGAGGCGATTCCTTAGAAAAATTTCCTGGTTCTGCTCGGTATGCTCTAAAGCATGGATTTCATATTGGTAATCACAGCTATTCGCATACTGCTTTTTCACAACTACCTGAGAAACAGTTTTTTGATGAAATCCTCCACACCGAGAAACTAATTGACACCTGTTACACCCAAACTCAGGTGTTAAGGCCCCATAAAACAATTAGATTACCCTTTGGTGATCGTGGGGCCGGGAGCAACATGGCTAAAGCAAGAACAGATTTTCAGCAGGAAAAAGTTATACAGCTTCAAAAATTTTTACATGAGAATCATTTTGTAGGTTTGAACTTTGGAGATATCTCCGAAACAGAAATTGATTGTGGATGGACACTGGATACACAAGATTATCGAACTAGTTTTAAACAACACCCCGAAAATTATTTAGACAATTTTCAGCAAATCTGGCAAACCTCTACTCGGAGTACGGAAATTGTACTTATGCATGACTTTCGGAATGACTTAGGAACTAATATCCATCTTCTTGAATATGGCATAGAGTATTTGTTAAAAAATGGAGCTGAGTTCCAGTCTTTTATTACCAAAGAAATTGAAAATCAACCTGGTTTTATAATGTAAGCAGAACGCTTTAGGAAAAAACATATAGGTTGGGCCAAGGCTCAACCTATTGAGCCCTAGCCTTTTATAAAGACTGCCTTATTTATCAGCCATTTCCAAACGAGTTTCCAACAAGAACATAATTGCTTTCTTTTTCTCTTTAGAAATTTGATTGGATTGAATC